>SVRU01000009.1 GCA_015064665.1 Oscillospiraceae bacterium | reverse complement strand
CCGGTAGCACAACACAATACCACACAAATCTCTCAAAGTCCAGACAATTTGGGAAAGAAAATCGACTTTTTCAAAACAAACTATTCTTTGTTATAGGCGGTGGGTCATTGGGAAGAGAAAAACGGTGAGCATTTCTGCCCACCGTGTAGTGTTAGTTTTGCATAGCAAGTTTATATCTCGCGAGAACGAGATTCTTTACTTCCTTTGCTTTTACCTTCATATTTATTTTCCCAATGACTATATCTATTGTTTCCTCGGTTACGATTGGGATGTACTCTTGATACTCCGGATAAGCATCCATAACTTCACGGAAGAGTGATATCAGCAGGTCATTTGTGCTCGGATTTGCCGGGTAACCACGGGAAATAAGCGCCATATTGTTATCGTAGTTAGGCGCGAGTCCAAGGAGCTTTCCGCTTTCCACGTCGCGCAGAAGTCCGAAGTTGTTGGTGTGTCTATCGGGGTTCGCGCAGATGGTATCCATAAATATCATTTTTATATAGTCGGGTATTGCTTCGGGGCATATACGCTCGAGAGCTTCGATTACCTCGAGATAATCCTCATTATCTCCCATAAACGCTGATGCCGGCTCGAAGTTTACACTTGCGTGAGAAGTGAAGTCCTTCGTTTTGATACAGCCTGTTCCTCTCTCGTATATTGCCATATTCATTCCTAGCGCAGTACCGAGCTCGTAAACGAAGAGCTCGGAGAACATTTCGGGGAGCGTTGCTTTCTTGTGCATCCACCATTTGCCGTCCTTAAGTTTCCAGCATTTCTCGAAGCTTCCTACGTTTGTAAGCTCGGGAGAACGAGTGTGTCCTCTAGATGCCGCCTGGTTAAAGCTATCGTAGTTTCCGCGCAGGGCGAGGCTTGCAAAGTAATCGTTATCGAACTTAACGTCAGCATAGGTGAGAGCCGAACCGATAGGACGAATCCAATAGTTATCGGTTATTGTTGCCGCATTTACGTGAATAACCGTAGAGATATCGTCTTTATTAGCAAGGCGCAGAGCTTTTTTAAGAAGTCTTGAATTCGCTCTGTGACTGTCTATGGCGCGTGTTTCAAGCCAAGAGTCTGCATCCTTGTATTTTTTTAAGTATAATGGGAGAAGGGACTCGTTGTGAACGGTCAGTATTTTATCATCCCAGGTTGCAACGAGAGTATCTCCTGAAAGTATTTCATATGAGTCCTTTGTAGGAGCATTGTTATTTACTACGGGTGCATCGGGAATAAACTCCATTATATCATCGAGCTTACAATCGAGAACTGAGCATATTTTGCCAAGCACGTCAACGCTTACATTTTCACCGCGACTCATTTTGCTGATTGTAGTAGGATTGATTCCGGCAAGTGAGGCAAGCTCCTTCTTTTTCATATCCTTATCTATGAGGAGTTTCCAAAGCTTTTTATAGGTAACTGCCATATTTACCTCCAAATAATCTTTTTTATTATTCTATCATAAAAACTATGGTTTGTCAACCAATAAATTTGGCGTTCTCCAAATTATTCTGCAAATTAAACAAATTTACGCATAATTACTATCACTTTGGTGATATAAGAATAGGCTGAGCTTTTGCCCAGCCTTTCATGTTATGCGAAGTATTCGCTAAGTAATTCTTGGTGTTTTTGGCTCTTCTTTGCGATTTTGAATCCATAATCCGAGAGGAAGGCTATCAGCCATTCCTTTGCTATGATTTCCTCGCCTTGAGCCTTTACGCATTTTAGGTGTCCTCGGTTCAGCCACCGTCTGATTGAGTCGTGCTCGCATCCGAGGAGCTTTTCAAGCTCTTTTGGAGAGAATTAGTGACGACGGGTGACGAAGAGGGACTTAACGGTTAATTGCTCGAAATCAGTTTGTGGATAACACCACACGAATGCTCGCATTTGAGCGTAAGCCATCGGGGAGCTTGCTCACCGGTGACGGAGCAATAAATCTTAACCGTAGGTGAATAGCCCTCCTGTTTATCATCGCATCGGTCAGTTTTTTCGACCGTTTATTTATTTTCTCGGTTGGTCGGTCTAAAAGTTGACATATTAAGAAATGAGTGCTATAATATAGACAGATAATGTTTGAAAAACTTCTTATGTTAAAAGAGGTGTATTATGATAATTGCGGTTACTTATGAAAACGGGTTAATATTCCAGCACTTCGGTCACACAGAGCAGTTTAAAATCTACGACGTCGAGGGGAAAGATATTATTTCATCAAAAATCGTAGGCACTGACGGCAAGGGGCACGGCGCGCTCAGCGAGCTGCTCGCCGCTCTCGGTGTTGACGTTCTGATATGTGGCGGGATTGGCGGAGGCGCGCAAATCGCTCTCGCTGACGCAGGAATTCAGCTCTACGGCGGCGCGTCAGGCAGCTGCGACGGGGCGGTAAGAGCCTTTCTCTCCGGAGTGCTCGACTATAACCCTCTCGCAAAATGCTCTCACCACGGCGAGCATCACCACGAGGACGGCCACTCCTGCGGCAGCCACGGCTGCGGCGGCAGTTGTCACTGAAGTCTGTAAAACTAATTCAGAAAAGAGGATTTGCAATGTTAAAATTTGACAGCGTTGAAGAGAAGGAGCTAATTGCTTTTAAGGGCGGACTCGGCTCTCTCAGGGCAAGAATGCTCACCGACGAGCTTAATAAGATTCTTATGGGAAGGCTCGAATCGGGCTCGTCGATAGGACTTCATACCCACGGGGATTCCTCCGAGATAATGTACTTCATCTCGGGTACGGGCAGACTTTTCCATAACGGCAAGGAGGAAAAAATTGTCCCCGGTGACTGCCACTACTGCAAAAAGGGCGAATCTCATACCGTCATAAACGACGGTGAGGGCGACCTCGTATTCTTTGCCGTTGTGCCGAACCAATAAACAGATAGGGTCAGGAGTGCTATAACTCCTGACCCGTGTTTTTTTATACGTACTTGCCTGCCGCGATTTCAGCGTCACGCTTCTTCTGAAAATAATTAAGAAGGAAAATCAAAGCTACGCCAAGTACAACCATAGGAATTGACCAGAACTGAGAGGGAGATATAAGGCCGGTGAGCTCGCCTCTGTGGTCGCCTCTGATAAATTCAATCAGAAATCTGAATATTCCGTAGGAAATAAGATATACGCTCATATTGTGTCTGAAGCCGTACTTGAACAGTAAAAACGTCATAATACCGAAAAGAATGAAGAGAAACGCTGCCTCATAAAGCATTGTCGGGTGAACCGGTTCGGGCAGCCCCGGAAACTTTACTCCGAGGAAAGAGTCGGTTGGGATTCCGTAGCAGCAGCCCCCAAAGAAGCAGCCTATTCTGCCGAAGCCATGAGCAATAGTAATGCAACAGGGCACGAGCGAGAGCACGTCAATAAGCCTGCCGCGAAGCCTTGAACGAAGCAAAAAATAAACCAGAAGGAAGCAAACGACACCTCCGATAAGACCGCCCATAAAGGTCATACTCTGACCGAACTTAAAGCCTGCCGCAGGGTTCTCAATATAATTATATACCGCCTGGAAGAGCGATGCCGAAAGAAATCCGACGACTATTGAGCCAATTCCGCAATAGAAGGTAAAATCGAGAAATTTCTCGTTTATACCAAGTTTCTTACCGCCGACGGTGAGAACTATAAAAGTGCCGAGAATACCGACGGCAATCATAACGCCGTACATATGAACGACACCGAAAAGTATAGGATTCGGTAACATATTTCCTCCGATTATTGCAGGCTTCCCGCCCGCAAAATTTTAATATAAATATATTGTACCACAAAAGAAGAAAAAACGCAATAGTTTTTTAAAAGGTCTCGCCGGCTGCTCAAAGCAAAGCCTCTGCTTTCAATGATTGACGGTTATTTTGACGTCTCTCGTGTTAGATTTTACCGAAAGCCCGCCGTCAGCTACCGTTACCGAATGCTTTGCGTTTTCCTGCTCGTAACATACAACAGAGCATTCACCTTCCTCGTTTGGAACGAATTTAATATCGGCAGTATCAGTATCAACCGAGATAGAGTCGAAGGTTTCGCTTAACGTATGATTATTGTTTCGTATTTATTCGTTGCTAATTTTATAAAATCCCCTTCCGGCATTATCATCACACCCCCGAAAAGTATGCACCCAATTAATATAAGAGAGGCGGCTGCAACAAGCCATATTTTCGTTACCTTGCTCACCGAACTTTCTCCTTTTTCGGAAAACCTTTTTAACCCCGAAAGCAATTCCCTTGGTAAGCAGTATAATACCGTTGGTTGCCACCCGGCATCCAAAGAATAAAAATATTGAAAGTCCGACCAAGATGATACCCGCACCTACTATGTCTTTGACAAACCTTTCTATCGTCATCGGGGCAAAGTTTTTTATCCACAGCGAATGAAGATAAAACAATTATTTTATTCACATATTTGCCCGAAAATCAAGGTTTCACGGCACTCTTTGAGAAAAAAGACCTCAAAGAAAAACTCCTTCAAGGTCTGATTTGATTATTCAATTTTGCCTTTTGTGGTTAATGGGTTATGCCAAAAAACACGTTTATTATTCCCACTCGCTTAAATTAGCATTAAATGTGGTGTATTCAGGTCTTTTTGCGTGATTTTTCGGGGGATTTGACCGTTATTTTCCGCCTCGTCTATGGAGTCTACAAAAAAACGGTATCAAATTGGTATCACCGATACCACTCAAAAAACACACTTTCTCCGTTCGCTTTATTATACCATAAAAGCAGAATAAATACAAGAGGTTTGTATTATTTTTCAAAAAAGTCAACCATCAGTTAATAGTTATTATGATATCTCCTGTGTCCGTAGTTATCTCACATCTGCCTCCGGTCGTTCCCTTGGGATAGCTTTCTTTGCCCGCGTCTGTATTTACTATAAAGGTTTTGTCCGAAAGCAAGCTTCCTCTCACGTCACCTGTATCGGTTTCAATATAAATTTCTGCGGCATCCGAGCCATCAAACTTCACGTCACCCGTGCTTCTTTCGATAGAGAACGTTTCTGCGGCAATAACATTCTTTAAAACAATATCACCGGTGCTTCCGTTCGAAATTACGCTTTTGCACTCGACGTCCGACATAAGAGTGTCACCCGTTGATACACCGATTTTGACATTGCCGCTGCAGATCACGTTGGAAACTGTAACCTGGCCCGTGGAAACCGAAAGGTCAAGCAGACCTGCGGATATATCCGCTACACTAATGTCACCCGTAGTTGCTGCTATTTTTATCGTTTCCGTGGCTGAAGCAAAACAGTTCACATCTCCCGTACTAACAGAAATGTCAATGTTCTCAAACTTGAAATCATTCGGTATCTTAGTATCGCCCGTGCTTGCTTCTATGCTGAGTGAGGAGTATTCAGCTTCGGGCAGATATATGGTTATTTTTTGAGTTTTGAAATTGATGCCTATATGGTCATACCATTTTCGCGTATCAACCGCATTAACAGTCAACACACCGTCTGCTACAGATACGGAATGTTTCTCTTTTTCAACCTCATAACAAACTACCTTACATTTTTCATCATCGGAAGGAACGAATACAATATCCGCAGTATCTGTTATTATTGATATAGTGCTAAATTCTTCATTTAGTTCATACGTGTTGGTTTCGTATTTACCTGTGCCGAGCTTGGTAAAATCCCAACCATTGATGGTCATGATCACGGCAAAAGTAATTATTCCGATAGCTATGAAAAAAGCAGCCACTATCAACCATGCTTTCATTGTTTTACTCATTATGTGTTCTCCTTTTTAATAAAACATTTTTTGATGCCCAAAGCAATCTTTTTGGTTAGATATATAATACTTTTCGTTGCCGCCTTGCATCCCAAGAATAAGAAGATAGCAAGTCCTGCACAGACAATGCCTGCGCTTACCATAGCAATACCCGTAAGACCGTTACTGAGAGCAAAGAAGACCCCTGATATCACGCCTCCGATAGCACATGCGGCGAGCGAAACAAAGACAGCCCATACAGAAACGATTAGTGACCATAGTACTACATAAAGCGAAAGTATTACAGCTAAAGCGGCAATAGCCAATGAAAGCCATATAGGAGAACCGAGTGCCAAAAGTACGATTTCCCACATTTTGAGCCGCTTTTTCGGTTTAACTCTTTCCGTAACGATTTTTGAAAGAGGAATATCCGCTATGATCTGCGTTGCAATCTCATCTACAGATCCAATATCTGAAATAGCTTCTTCCTCCGTCCGTCCTTCTTCCGTTCTGTCGTCGATCATTTCGCTATAAAAATTAAGGCGATCTTCAACATCTTGCTTTGGCAACCCTAACAGCCTCTTTTTGAGCGCACATAAAAATTCTTGTTTTCTCAATTTTTCGTCTCCTCCTTGGTTACAAATTGATAAATCGACATGACCTCGCGCCATTCGCTCTTAAACTCTTCAATACGTTCAAGCCCTACGTTTGTGATATGATAATATTTTCGCAGCCTTCCTCCGTGTTCGGAAGTGCGTACCGTCAGCATTCCCGAAAGCTCCAATCGTTTAAGTATCGTATATAGGGTCGATTCTGACATTTCAAGATATGGCTTCATATCTTTTATAATCTTATAGCCATAGGAATCTTCGTTCTTGATAGCAGCTAACACACATACATCAAGCAAACCTCGTTTTAATTGAATATCCATAGCATACTCCTCCTTGCGTAATACATCATATCGCGAAGTATTGCATTTGTCAATAGCTTTTGCAAAAAAAGTTCGCCAAAAAAAAGACCTCGATTCATCACCCGGATGAAGCAAGGTCTTTTCTTTTTATTGTAGTGCAAAAACGCTCAAACGATAAACGAATTTACCTTTTTTGCGATAATTTGTTTTTGCTGTGATAACGTTTATTATTCCCACTCTATCGTTCCGGTAGGCTTTGGCGTGAGGTCGTAGAGAACTCTGTTAATTCCCTCTACCTCGCTGACGATTCGATTCACTATTTTATGAAGAATCTCGTAGGGTATCTCCTCTATTGTTGCCGTCATTGCGTCCTTGGTGTTGACCGCGCGGATTATCGCGGGCCAGCCCTCGTAACGACTGTCGTCCTTCACTCCTACCGATTTCACGTCGGGAACTACGACGAAATACTGCCATACGCGCTCGGCAAGACCCGACTTGTCAAACTCCTCGCGCAAAATCGCATCTGCCTCGCGGAGAGCCTCAAGCCTGTCGCGAGTGATAGCTCCAAGACAGCGCACGCCGAGTCCGGGACCGGGGAAGGGCTGACGGTAAACCATAGCACGCGGCAGTCCAAGTGCCTCTCCGACGACTCGTACCTCGTCCTTATAAAGAAGCTTCAGCGGCTCGACGAGCTCGAAGTTGAGGTCCTCGGGAAGTCCGCCTACGTTGTGGTGGGACTTAACCGCCTTCTTTCCCTCCGCCTGCTTTACGCTCTCAAGAATATCGGGGTATATCGTTCCCTGAGCGAGAAATTCCACGCCGCGAAGCTTACGCGCCTCATCTGCAAATACGTTAATAAATTCCGCACCGATAATCTTTCTCTTTCTTTCGGGGTCAGACACGCCTGCAAGAAGGTCGAGGAACCTGTCGGTAGCATCTACGTATACGAGGTTTGCATCAAGCTGACCGCGGAAGAGTTCAATTACACCCTCGGATTCGCACTTGCGCATAAGTCCGTGGTTGACGTGAACGCATACGAGCTGCTTTCCTATCGCCTTTATAAGAAGCGCGGCAACGACAGAGCTGTCTACTCCGCCGGAAAGCGCGAGAAGCACCTTCTTGTCACCAACCTGCTCTCTTACTGCGGATACCTGCTCGGCTATAAATTCATCTGCAAGCTCCTTTGTCGTAATGCGTGCCATAGTATCCGGTCTTTTGTTAGAATCCATTTTAATTATTCCTCTCTTTTAGTCAACCTTCAAAATTGTTAAGTGAACGTATTTTGATAATATATTATACATCAATTTTTTGTCAATTACAAGATATTTTTCACAAAATTATTTTTTTATCATAAAATGACGATATAACGTTTTTGCAATAGATAAGGAGATTGCACTATGCTTGTAACAAAGCCCTACAAAAGAGAAAACGCAATAGAATACGCAAGAAAATTCGCCTTCTCGCAAAACTCATATTTCGGCAATTTCAGAGGCATTGGCGGAAACTGTACGAATTTCGTATCTCAGGCAATATTTGCAGGCTCGTGTCAGATGAACTACACGCCCACGTTTGGCTGGTACTACATCTCGCTCAACGAGCGCTCGCCCTCTTGGACGGGGGTTGAGTATTTCTACAATTTTATGGTCGGAAACAGCGGAATCGGACCGTTTGGTAAAGAGGTTTCGATAGACGAGCTCGAAATCGGTGACGTAATACAGCTCGGTCGCAATATTGAAGGATTTTATCACACTCTCCTCGTAGTAGGCTTTGACGGCGACGACCCCCTTGTTGCCGCACAGACGGACGACGCTTATATGCGCCCGCTTTCATCATACACCTACGATTTCGCCAGGTACATAAAAATTGAGGGGGTTCGGTACGTTACAGAGGACGATTACGCCTGCTTTGAGCAGCTTATTAACGCACCCTCAGTTCCAAATCAGCCTATGGACACCGCGCAATAAAACAAAGGCTTGACATCTTTACCGTTTGGTGCTAAAATAGCGGGGAAATAATTTTAAAGGACGTGTAATGAAAAAATACATATCTTCTCTGATGATGCTCTTTGCGGCGGCGATATGGGGCTTTGCCTTTTCGGCACAGAAGGCGGCATCGCATATTCCGCCATTTACTCTCAATACGGCAAGAAGTCTTTTGGCCGCGGTCTTTCTTTTTTTACTGATTTTCATTCTTGACAAGCTTTTAAAGAACGGGCGCAGGCTTATCTCGAAGCGCGGGCTGGATTTCAACAGGACCGAGCTTGTCGGAGGCGCAATTTGCGGTGTGATACTGTCGCTCGCCTCACTTCTTCAGCAGTCGGGAATCGGAAGCGGTACCGACGCTGGCAAGGCAGCGTTTATCACCGCGCTGTACGTCGTGTTAGTCCCCGTCTTTTCCCTCGTCTTCGGCAAACGCGCTCCTATGAACGCCTGGATAAGCGTGGGAATTGCCGTCGTTGGCTTCTATCTTCTCTGCATAAAGGGCGACCTATCGCTTGAATTTTCCGACACGCTGGTTCTTCTCTGCGCCCTGGTTTTTACCCTCCATATCCTTGCAATAGACAAATTTTCGCCAAAATGCGACGGCGTGAGAATGTCCTGCATTCAGTTCGCGGTTGCAACCGTTTTGAATCTCTTATGCGCACTCATATTCGAGCCGCCGATAGACCCTGCCGCAATCGGCTCTGCCGCGTGGTCGATTCTGATGCTGGGAATAGGCTCAAGCGGAATTGCCTACACGCTGCAAATAGTGGGACAGCGAGGAGTTAATCCTGCCGTAGCCTCGGTAATACTCTCTCTTGAATCGGTGTTTGGCGTTATCGGTTCAGCGTTTCTGCTCGGTGAGAAAATGACCGAGCGCGAGTATGCAGGCTGCGCGATAGTCTTCATAGCTGTAATACTCTCACAGCTTGATTTTAACAGCTTAAAAAATACGAAACGATAAAAATGGGACTGTCTCATTAAAAACTCGGAAAAATCAAAAAGATTTTAAAATATCCACTTTGAGCAACTGGCGCGGAATGGAACATGACTTTGCTTTATTGGTATCGCCATACTTCCAATACCCAAGCACTAACAGTCAAATTTATTCGTCAAGTTTGGATAACAGTGTATGTTTGCTGTCTTGGGAACATATCCTTTTTCTCTTGGTAAATAACATTGTTGAAAACGATTCTCTCAGTTTGGAACAGATATGGAACGCTCCAAAAAGAATTGAAAGAGATAGCAAAATCGCATATGCGGACAGACAAAATTGTTTGTTCCCTTATATCAACAAATTTGTTTGTGATAGAATTTCAAAGAAAATTCAAGATTTTGAAGAACTATTAAAGTCTTGTAAAATAGATATTGCTAAACGAGGCGATTGTGAAATTCAACATATTGACACAGAAATAAACATCATAAAAGGATTTTCGAGAGAAAAGGCAGTTTTGGAACTTATTAAATCACGAAAATTGGAAGAACGCATTTCATCAATCAAATCATTTGTTAAATCGTTGGAGTGAGGTGCGGAATGAATAAAATAATATGTGGGGATTCTCGTCAAGAATTAAAAAATATAGATAGCAATTCCGTTTATTTGATTGTGTCGGATATTCCGTATGGCATATCATACGACGAATGGGACGTTATTCATAGTAATACCAATTCAGCGCTTTTGGGGAAAAGCCCTGCACAAGAACAGTCCTCAGTGTTTAGTAAGCGCGGAAAGCCTCTTAATGGTTGGTCTGAAGCAGATAAAAAAATCCCATTGGAATACTATCAATGGTGTTTATCTTGGACACCGTAGTGTTTTAGAATTTTGAAGCCCGGTGCAAGTTGTTTTATTTTCGCCGGAAGAAGATATGCTCATCGGTGTATTTCTGCTTTTGAGGACACCGGCTTCATTTTCAAAGATATGATTTCTTGGCAAAAAGATTCAGCAGCACATAGAGCACAGAATGTATCTGTTGTTTTTGATAAACGCGGAGATACAGACAATGCAAAGATTTGGAGCGGTTGGAAACTTGGAAATCTACGTCCGTTGTTTGAACCAATTTTGTGGTTTATGAAGCCTTACGAAATAGGCACAACATTGACGGATAACATAAAAGAACATAATGTCGGTGCTTATAATGAGCAGTATATCAAAGATAATCATTTAAACAATACGGGTATTGAAGTTTGTTCAAACATCATTAAATGCAAAGCTGAAAGAACAGACAGAGGCTTGCACCCAACCCAAAAGCCCGTGGCATTGATGGAGTATTTAATTGGCATATCTACCGTCGAAGGTCAAACTGTATTAGATCCTTTTTGCGGTTGCGACACTACATTAGTAGCGGCTAAAAACTTAGGTAGGAATTATATCGGCATAGAAAAAGAGATGGAATATTACGATATAATTACGCAAAGGCTTCTGTAAAATATTTTATGCTGCACTCTAAAAAAGAAAAAATTGAGGAAAACCGCAGGTTTTCAACCCTGTTTCCCTCAAAATGCACTTCGTTATGCAGAGGTACTGTGTTATTTCACAATACCTCTGTTTTTTATTCGGTTATTCTTAAACGAGACCGTCCCTGCGTATCAGTCTATAGTGCGGTTCTCAAGTGCCGCAAGACCCTCGCGGAAGGCGCGTGCAGCCACCGTCCTCTGCTCCTCGTCATCGCTCTCAAGAAGCGGAAGAAGCCCTCTGAAGAGCTCGCCCTTAACCGTCATATCGCGCTTGAAGCTCTCGGTGCCGTAAAGCGGGAGGGTTCTGTCAAGCATCTCAAAACAATAAAGCCCAAAAACGTCGTTCTCAAGATTTGAGGGAATGATAAACCGAGGGTCAACGTAACCCGTAAGACGACAGCGAAGAGCCGTTTCCATGCCGTATTTTTTCTCGCTTATCATTCTGCTTATGCGATTGATTATCTCGCTGTTCGTGTCTATTCCCGTGACGTCGATTTCCTCCGTGACGAAGCGAATATGGCCGAATGTCATATTCTTTCCGTCCATTGAAAGCTCTCCGTCCTTATATTTTACGTTGAGCATCTTCGCTCCTCCGATGCCGCTCTCCGAAAAGCCCATGCATTCAAGCGAACCCGAATAGCTATACATAGACGTTCCGAGGTCCACAAGGTCGGTGCTCTCGTGACGGGAGCCAAGAGCGTAATAATCGGCACCGAATCTCTTGAGGTCCGCCTTCGATATCGGGCAGGTGGTTGAGCCAACCTCACCGTCAAGGTCTGCGTATCCGCATACTACGTTGATGTTCGCCGTGTCGTCAACGTGCGCGTCATAGAGGGGATTATGCACCATCTCCTCGCCGCCAAAGCCCCAGCCGTAAACCATAACCTTGTCCTCCTCGAAGTAGATACGGTCAAGGTTCTCGCTCTTAAAGACGTGGCAGTTCGAGGGCAGTCGGTCTGAGGCGTATATGAGATTGTTTTCATAGGCGTCGCTTCTTCCCGGCGCAATTATAAACTGCGTGTCAGGACAGCTGCGAAACTCTCTGATAAGAATCTCCGACGTCGTATTGGTTGCATATTTAGTATCAAAAAGGTCACCGCTTATAAAAACGTAATCGACGACCTTGTCTCTAATGAACTCCATAAGTCGCATAAAGGTAGAACGAAGCTCTCTGCGGCGCTCCTCACTCTTCTCAGGAGTGACGTCAAGGAAGGGGGAATCAAGATGAATATCCCCACAGTGAAGAAATTTAAGATTAGTGGTATTCGTATTTTCGCTCATAGTCCTCTCCGTTTCGTAATGAAATTCATTTTTTTACTTTTTACAATAGTATAGCATTTAATTGTAAATTTTGCAATGATTTTATCAAAAAAACTTAAAAAATGTATTGCAACGGAATAAAAAATATGCTAAAATAAAATCGTAAATAATTTAAGGCAGAATTCGGAGGTAGTTATGCTAAGTCTTGCCGTCAGAAACACCTATAAGCTCATAAGAGAGAAGTCGAAGAATGAAAACATTCGTCTTGGCAGACTCTTCACAAAAAAGGACACGGCTCGTCTTATGGCGGGTATGCTCCGTCTTAACCCGAAGAAGACGGTTTATACCGTGCTCGACCCGGGCGCAGGAACAGGCATTCTCTCTGCTACGGTCGTAGAAGAAATATGCAAAAAGTGCGAGGCGTGCAAGCAGATTTTCCTTACCTGCTACGAGGTATGTGAGGACTTCATTCCCATGCTTGAGGATAACCTCGAAAGAATCAGAAAAAAATGCCGTCACGACTACGGGGTAAAGCTCTACGTCACGGTCTATAACGAGAACTACGTGACCGAGTCGAAGAACCACTACACCGTTACCTTCTTTGATTCCATTGAGGACAAGTATGACCTCGTTATATGCAATCCCCCGACAGAGTTGTGTGAAAAGAACTCTAGCGAGGCAAAAGAGGCAGGAGGGGTAACCCAGGTTAAGATAAGCGAGGCGTTCCTCTTCGCCAAGACTGCAGGAAGGCATCTTGAAGATGACGGACAGCTCGTAATAGTGCTTCCTACTCTTGTTGCCAGCGCATCTCAGCTCACAGCCTTCCGTCGTGAGATGGCAGAGAAGCTCGCTCTCACTTCTATTCATCTTTTTATCGGTAAGCAGAAGAACGAAAAACGCGCCATTCCCCTCAAAAAGAACGTTATTCTCGGATACAGAAAGGGCGACAAACCCCAGAGCATTATTATCACCACCTCCACCGACGCAGGCTCGCCTCAAAACACGGTGACCCTTCCTCCGCTTGACTACGGATTTATCGTAGATGAAAAGGACGGCTCGCTCACCCTGCCAAAGAGCGTCGAGGACACCAAAATCGTAAAATACATATCCGCCTTCCCGGAGACGCTCTCAACCCTCGGACTTAAAATGTCTACGGGTCTCGTTCTCGACTCGCGCTGCGAGGGGCTGCTGTTCACCGAGCCTATGAAGAGCTCCGTGCCGCTTATCCGCCCGGCAGCTATAAAGAACGGAACGATAAACTTCCCCCTCCCCATAAAGCGTCAGTATATAGCTCCGATAAATCCGGGACTTATTCAAAAAAATAAAAATATGATAATCATAAAGCGCGTTCCCTCGAAGAGCGACGAGCGGTTTATCAATTCGGCAATTTATCTCGCATCCCAGCTTCCCGCATACAGATATATCAGCACGCATAACAAGATAAACTTTATCGACACGAAGGATAAGAACTCGGAAATTTGCGCCAGACTTGCATTCGGCCTTTTCGCACTTTTGAACTCTACAATATACGACAGATACCTTTCTATAGTATCCAAGTCAAAGCAGATAAACTCAAAAGAAATGCGCGAGCTGCCGCTCCCCCCGAGAAATCTTATAGAAAATATGGGTATGCGTCTGATGTCACTGCGTCAGACCTCTGTGAGAGCCTGCGACCAGATTGTAAACCAAACTTTACATATCATCGAAAAATAATTCGAGCCGCAGCACTCTGATTACGAATACAGCCTCCATTTGCAAGCCATACTAACGGTAAATCAAAATGGAGGCTGTATTTATATGAATAACGAAATCAAAAACGAAAACAAAATGAAAAATGCCCGCACCCGTGTTGACTTTTCAATGAAATCTTGCGAATCCGAGAACAGAATTGACACCGACCCGTTTGGCTCTTATACGGGTGTTCCCGACGACCCGTACGACAAGCCCGTGCAGGACGCGGACGACCTCTGATTTTAGGACTCCTTTGAATTAATTTCGGCAAAATAAAGCACTGTTTATTTGCGGTATATCCCCCTTTTTTCGCATTTGCAATTATATTTTAAAACTACATTGACAACTTTCGCACAAAATGGTATAATGTAATTGTTTTAAAGACTTTTTAAAACAATACAATCATCTTTGGAGGTATTTATGAAGTTTTGTACGAAGTGCGGAAAAGAATTGGTAGATGATGCTGTCATCTGCATAGGCTGCGGCTGCGCTGTTGAATCCAATGAGACATCAGCTCCCAAGACGACAGGTCTTAAAACTGCAATAAAGGTGTTTATGGTTCTCGGCACTGTCTTTATGGGATTTTACTTGATTCCTTTGGCTTGGTGCATACCTATGACAATATCCTACTTCAACAAGGTTAATAGCGGAAAACCCGTCAGCACTGCTTTTAAAGTTTGCTCGCTTCTTTTCGTCAATACTATCGCGGGAATCCTCATGCTTTGCGATAATTAGGATTGATTTTTAGCTCGTTTTATAATTAAAAAGCCCCTCTGCGTCACAGAAATATCTGTTGCAGAGGGGCTTATATGTTTGTCGATTATCACCGATTTTAACGAATACGGCTAAAGGTTAAGCTCATAAAGGTTCTTTATAAATACGGCTCTGCCGCCCTCGTCGGATATTCTCTCCATATATTTTGAGCAAAATGCCACCGACGGCTTATTCTCGCAGAGTGCCTCTGCGTAGAGCCTTATAAGCCCCATTTTTTTGCATACCGCAAACAGAGCTGTCAGAATGTTTTCCGAAAGACCTCTTCCCTGATACTTCGGCAGAATACGGATTGCCGCCTCAGCTCCCCCTCGGCAGTCAAAGGCATAAAGCGACGCCTCTCCAATAAAATCGCCCCCGTATATCACGGCAAAGCTTACCGCCGTTCCGAGCCTGCGCTCTTCCATAGCGGCTTTAATGAAATACTCGGCGTCTGCCTCTTCATTATCCTCTCTGAAATCGTATCCCCAATATTTATTGTTTTCAACGTCAAGGCAAATTTCGGCGTAATCCTTCTTATCGTCGGGGACAAGCTCTCTTAACGTAATATCTCCGCTGGTAATCTCGGGTATCTTTTTCATCAGCGAGCACTCGCTCTTAATCGTCACTCTGTAGGTGTCAGCGCTCTCGTCCTCTGCATCGACGTCGGCGTGACGAAAGCCCATAAGAAGAATAGGCAGACTCTCACGCGGCACGTCAAAGAAGACAAGGGGAAGCCCCTCTCTCAGAGCGTATTGCGCCACCTCTTCGACAGCACCGCTCTCGTCTGCGCTCTCGGTAAGCGGATAAGGATAGGAAAAAAGATACTCTCCCGCGTCGTATATTCGGACGAGCAAGCAACCAAACGCCCCCGAAACCGCAGCGTCAGCACCGCTCTCTGCAAAGCTCTCGATTATTTCAAGAGCCTCCTTTTTCGGCAGGGGAAGCATACCGGCTGCCGACTCATACTCATTGCTATTCAAATCAAAAAATGAAATCATTCTTCTTTTCCTAACTTTTTATGTGAAATAAGTCGGATTTCCGCTGAGAAGCTGTCCTCGCCCTTGATATAGGAAAACTCGCAGGAAATAAGCTCTGCAATCTTTGCACAGGTTTTAAGACCTATTCCCGTGCTCTCGGCAATATTCACTCTGCGGGCGATGCGGTTGGAGAAACTCATAACCGCTCTGTCCTCGCCGAATACGACCTTAACCTCAACCGGTGATGAGGGGTCAGCGTACTTCCTTATATTTGAAAACAGATTGTCAATTATACGCATAAGGTCGGGCGCATTTGTAAGAACGGTTACCCGCGCGTCCTCGGGCGCGGTGAATTTCACATCGTAGCCGCGCTCTCTCAACAGCAGAATGTGCTCTGTCAGAAGCTGCTCTGTCAGCGTAATTCCGTCGTACTCCTCAAGCTCGGACGGACGAACCGAGTCGCCAAATACCAAAAGATACTTGAACATATCGTCTGACAGCTTCTTCAAGCGGAGCGCAGTCTTCTCCGAGCTCAAAATATACTGATTCATAACCTCGTCTTTAGAATACATCTTCATAATATCGATATATCCCATAAGAACTGTAAGCGGTGTTCTTATGTCGTGGGACATTGATGTTATAAGCTCGGTATTCGCCTCTCTTGCCGCCCTCTCGCCCTCAAGCGTGCTGAGTATTGCGCTCCTCATATTCTCAACGTCGTAAGAGAGCTTTGAAATTTCGTCGTTTCCGTCTGAGTGTATCGTATGATTCATATCCCCCTCGGCAACGATGGTAACGTCTGAGGCAAGCTTGGTTATTCTTTTGACCACCCTGAAGAAATATATCATTATAACGGAGGCAAGGACAAGCATTGCAACAGCCAGCGACAGAATTCTCGCAATGTCGCTGTAAAAATATTCCGAGAACTCGGTTATCGAGGCGTATACTGTTCCGTCCGCCATTTCTATGCTGACAAGGTCGTTTGCCTTAGCGTACTCCAGCATCTCCTCCTCGGTGGGATAGTCCATAGAGCCACCGAGCATCAAATTCGAAAACAGCGGAATTATATTGGCGTTATCGTACATTCCCGAGGAGAAATAAAGGTCGTCGCCCTTATACAAAAGTAAATATATATAGGTTTTCTGCCCTACCCAGCCCGCAATCTTTTCCTTATCGGCGGAAGAAATATTTCTATCGGCAACGTAATTTTCAAATTCTCTGATGAGCTGCTCCTCGCGCCGCTCTCTGTTCTCTTCCTTGGTGTAAAAATTAGTTCTTAAATACTCAGCCGTGAAGGAAAAAAGCAGGTAAACTATAACCGCAAGAAAAAGACCTGCAACAATCGTGCGAAAAAGACCTATTTTAAGCGAGCTTCTGAAAACCCTCGGCTTTTTTAAATCAGTCAATTTGATACCCCTTTCCCCAAACCGTTCTTATAATCTTAGGGCTCGACGGGTTCTCCTCCAGCTTGCGCCTTAGATTAAGTATATGTACGGTGACGGTGTTGCTCGACGAGGGCAGCGCAATTTCTCCCCAGACCGATTCGTAAATCTCGCTCGCGCTCACTACGCGCCCGCGATTTTTCGCAAGATATATGAGAACCTCAAGCTCCTTATCTCGTGTTTCAACGATAGAGCCGTTCTTTATAACCTCTCGCTTATCTGCGTTGATAACAACCCCGCCAAAGAGCCTCACGACCTCGCCCTCCTCTTTAGCGCCATACATAGTGTACCGGCGTATAAGAGCCTCGACCTTCATAAGAAGCTCGCGCGACGAAAATGGCTTCACAACGTAATCGTCGCCGCCCGCGCCGTATGCCTGCTCCTTGTCGCTTTGAAGCCATTTTGCCGTCAGAAATATTATCGGAACAGAGGAAATCTCGCGTATTTTCGCCGCCGCCTCAATACCGCTGACCTCCGGCATCATTATGTCCATAATGCAAAGGTCAACGTCGCGGTTCTCCAAAATCAGCTCAACCGCCATTCTGCCGCTCTGCGCCTCGACGACCTCGTAGCCTGCGCTCTCAAGTAAAATTCTGGTTATATTTCTGATTTCCGCCTCGTCGTCACAAACGAGTATTTTCATAAATAATCCTCCGATGCCGCATTCGCAGCACTGTTATTTCGTTATGGTTTCATTTTACCACACGGCTGCAAATTTGTCAATAAGCAAGGCGCCGCCCGTTTCACGAGCGGCGCCGAAGCTGTGCCTTTTATCAGTAGTTTTCTTTTCTTACCTCGAAGAAGCTCTGGGGATGAGCGCAAACAGGGCACACGCCGGGTGCCTTAGTTCCCATAACGAGATGTCCGCAGTTGCGGCACTCCCACATGGTCATCTCACTCTTCTCGAACACCTTCTGCATCTCAACGTTGGAAAGAAGCTTTCTGTATCTCTCCTCGTGAGCCTTCTCAATTGCTGCTACTGCTCTGAACTGGAATGCAAGAGCCTTGAAGCCCTCCTCCTCTGCTTCCTTTGCAAAGGTGTCGTACATATCGGTCCACTCGTAGTTCTCACCCTCTGCTGCTGCAAGAAGGTTGCCTGCGGTATTGCCGAGTCCTCCGAGAGCCTTGAACCAAAGCTTTGCGTGTTCCTTCTCGTTGTTCGCGGTTTCCTCAAAAATAGCCGCTATCTGCTCATAGCCCTCCTTCCTTGCTACAGATGCAAAGTAGGTGTACTTGTTGCGAGCCTGGGATTCACCCGCAAATGCAGTCATAAGATTCTGTTCTGTTTTGGTTCCTTTAAGATCCATAGTAAAATTCTCCTTAAAATGAAATATATTTTATTTTTTCAAAAAATAACCAATTTATTCGCTCTCAGCGCACTCTTTACAAACGTAGCGCACCTTAAGCTCGTAGGAATCCATTCTGCCGTCGGTGTAAGCCATAAGCCGACTTGAAAAGTCGGGGATTTCAAAATCAACCACCCGTCCGCATTCGGTGCAAAAAAGATGTCCGTGAGGTATATACGAGCTGTCGTATCTGTCCGCTGCGCCCTCCGCTGTAATCCGACGTATCAGCTTATCTTTTGCAAGCGCCTTCAGATTGTTGTAAACCGTCGCCCTCGAAATGCCGGGAAGCCTCTTTGCCGCCAGTGCAAAAATCTCATCGGCGGTATGATGGCATTTGTCCCCCCGGATAACGTCAAGCACGCAAGCCTTTTGTCTCGTCATTCTGCCCCCGTTTTAGACTCATTCTAAATCAATTATACACAAGACTTGCCGCTTTGTCAAGGATTTTTTGAAAAAATATGATGAAATAACGTTTTTTCGGCTAACATTCAAGATTTTTTCACTTTTCATATTTTTTTACAAAAATTTCACTATTTTTTACATATTCCTTGACATTGTTAAAGTAATGTGCTAAAATGTACTTAATAAAATATAATATATTAACAAGGAGAAAACGAGATGCCCGAAATCAAATATGAAGTAGTCGATAAAATCGGCATAGTAAGTGAGGGTAACAACGGTTGGAACAAGGAGCTTAACCTCATCAGCTGGAACGACAGAGAGCCCGTGTATGATATCCGTACCTGGTCTCCCGATCACGAGAAGATGGGTAAAGGCGTTACCATTTCCGTCGCAGAGGCAAAGATGCTCCGCGACATGCTCAATAACCTTAACTTAGACTGATTTTACGGCAGATTGTCACGGTAAGCCTCATATAATTAAGGCGTGCTCTAAATGACAGTTTCAAAATCTAGCAAATATGATGCCTACGGGAAAAGGACGAAGATTTTTTGCAGTCTTCGTTCTTTTTTCTTTCACTGTCTTTTCTGCGTAAACCTCTTTATTTTTTCTAAAATTCCTCCGATAATCCCGCCCGGATCCTCCTCCGCGGTGTTCTCACCCGAGTCTTCGAGCTTCTCGTCATCTCTCATAAACCTCGACAGAACGGACGTTATTCCCTTTATGGATTTATTGTCTGCCTCGGCTAGCTCCTCCTCGTAGCTTATTACGAAATCCGCCCTCTCGGAATCCGCCCTAACAAGAACGAGGGTGGGATAGAAAATTCTTGCCAGCTTTGACTTTATGAAATCACTCCCGAAGTGTCTCTCTAACATTTGCTTTGCAAACGCAAGCTTGGGGTTGGTTACGGTGAGAGATTCAATGAACGGCTCGGCAATTTTGTTGTTCGGTGTTTCGTAAAGCTTAAGAAGCAGAGTATCCTCCCCCGAGATGTATAGCTCGAGAATTCTGGTATTGGGAAGCTCTGGATATACTATTTCTATTCTATACATCGGCTTGCCCTCGGCATCGTAACACGCCTCGCCCGCAACCCTTGCAAGATAGCTCTCACCGTTGAAATTGAGCACCGTATCGGCAAAGCCGTAAAGTCCCACCTCGAATTGAAAATCCGCGCCCCCCTCTGCAATATGCATCATTAGCCTCTCGCCTGCCCGAAGCAACTCAATGCTCTCTATTCCCGCCGAGAGATTGTTCTGCATACATCGGACGAAAATCGGTAAAAGCGAGTCGTTGTTTTTTCTCATACGGTATTTTCCGAGAACCGTACTCCAGCTATCTGCAAAGGGTCTTGCCTCCTTAAACCCGAGGAAGCAGAGCACCCCTCGGCGCTCGCTCAACACTCTTGCGTATCTGCGCGACTCGAAAAAGCGCTCCTGCGCCCGCCTTAACAGTGTTACATTTCGGTATTTCAAATCGTCCGAAATCTCACCCGCAAGATATTTTCTTACTATATAGAGCGCAGGACTCTGCTGGAACAGCTCGTTATTTCCCGCGGTAATAACAACCACCGCGTTATTGCGCGGACATACCCACACGTTCTGCCCGAGCATACCGTTAAAGAGGAACTCATCGTTCTCTCTGTGAACCCATATCTGATATCCGTAATTAAATTCGCCCGAGCTCTCGGGAGATATTCCTCTCGTCGTCAGCGAGTCTGCAACCCACTTTTGCGAGAGAACGCGCGCTCCGCCGTACACACCGCCCTTTTGCATCATAATACCGAGCTTCGCCCAGCTCTCAGCAGAAAGATATACGCCAAATCCGCCCTTTTCTATTCCCTCGGGACCCATCTCCCAAAGAAAGTGAGTTATTCCAAGGGGGGCAAATATCCTTTTCTTCAATAATTCACTGAGCGAAGTGCCTGCTCTTTTGCAAACGATTTTTCCAAGAATATAGGAGTTCATACTGTTGTAGGCGAAACGCTCTCCCGGAGCAAAGCTCATCTCGGAGGAAAAAAACGCTCTCGTCCACTCTGTTTCGGTAACTACGCCAATCTCGCCGAATAAAACCCCCGACGACATAGACAGAAGATGCTCTACGGTTATATCGGCAAATCTCGTGTCACGATATTTTTGCTCGGGGAAGATATCAACGAGCCTCTCAGAGAGCGAAAGCACGCCGTCGTCAACGAGCAAACCAACCGCCATTCCCGTTAGCGTTTTTGACATTGAATGCGACAGATGCCATATACCCGCAGAAAACCCCGGTGCTGACGCCTCGCAAATAACCGCTCCGTCCTTCACGACCATTATACTGTGAATTTTCGCCCGCATTTCAGCCTCAAGCTCCGAGAGCATATTCATAAGTCTGAGCGACGAAATTCCAACCGACTCGGCAGACGCCCTTGATAGCGACCTTCTCTCCTGCGAAGCCAAACGGGTCTTCTGCGGATAATACGGAATTACCGAAGGGTTTGCTCCGTCAGTCGTAGAAAGCGAGCCAAAAAGCCGGGCGGCTCTTTTTTTCCATCTCTCCATATACGCCTCCGTTATCTTTTTTACCTATTTATTTTATCACTTTTTTCACAGCATTTCAATCGGAAAACAAGGTCTTCTTTTAGCAAAATCAGACATTATTCCCCTCTATGAATAAATCATACGATGCTCGCGCAAACTTTTCTTTGCGGTGATATTTTTAGTATTGACTTTTTTTATTATATCAATTATAATGTATTTAATTGACCGTGGTTTAATTTGAAATTAAAAAAGGAGCTTACAATGAAAAAAGTTACGGCTTTATTGCTTATTTTTGCACTCTGCCTGTCACTTGCTGTTTTCTCGATTTCCTGCAAAGGTCCGGATAATTCGGGTGATAATGGCGGTGATAACGGCGGTGATAACGGCGGCGATAACGGCGGCGATAACGGCGGCGGTAACGGCGGCGTGCCGGTTGGCCCTTGGGTTGATATTTAATAATACTTCCGTCTCTTAGAATTTTCAGCCGCTATATCATATAAGGCGGCTGATTATTCGCATTTATGCAAAACAATCGCCTGTTTTTTAAATTGAGGTTTAAAAATGAATAGAGGTTTAAAAATGAATAGAGGTATAAAAATGAATAGACTTTTCGCGTTTTTCTTAGGGTCGTTATTGTTGTGCGCCATACCTTTTCTCTCGTCCTGCGGGCATCAGCATACTCCCTTAGATCCGATTCGGGAAAACTACGTTGAATCTACCTGCTCTAAGGCGGGAGGATACGACGAGGTTACATACTGTGCCGAGTGCGACGGTGAGGTAAGCCGGGAAAGCAAAAAGCTCCCAAGAAAACCGCATAGCTTCGTTGACGATAAATGTACCGTCTGCTTTTTTGAGAAAAAAGAGAGCTCCGAGGGTCTTGCATTTTCGCTCAACCCGGGCGGTCAGAGCTACACCGCAATCGGCATCGGAAGCTGTATCGACGAGGAAATAATCATCGGAAGCTACAACGACCTGCCCGTCACCGAAGTTCTTTACGCTGCTTTTGAGGGTTGCTCCAGCATAAAGAGCGTCGTTATCTGCGATACGGTAACTTTTATTGACAACTATGCCTTCAGAGGCTGCCAAAACCTCGAAACTGTCACCCTTCCAAACACTCTCACGCGAATAAATTACTCAACCTTTAAGGACTGCATCAATCTCAAAAGCGTTAATTTCCCGGAAAGCATATACGAGATTTCAGACAGCGCATTCAGAAATTGTCAATCTCTCGAAAATCCCACGTTCCCCGAAGGACTTTACAGAATCGGAGATTACGCTTTCTTTGGCTGCAACAGCATCACTGAGATAACGATTCCATCAAACGTTTCATCAATAAATTATTACACGTTTGCCAGCTGTGAGAATCTTGCTGAGATAAATATCGAGGAGGGTGTTTCAAAAATCGGTTGGTTTGCTTTCTATAACTGCAAAAGCATTAACACGATATCCCTCCCCTATAGCCTTTCGGTTATATCAAATTCCGCATTTCTTAATTGCACGGGTCTCAGAACCGTTCTTATGAACGACAACGTAACCTCCATCGAAAGCTCCGCCTTTATGGACTGCGTAAATCTTGAAAACGTACAGATGAGCAAGGGGATCACCGAAATTCAGACCTCCGCGTTTTCCGGGTGTAAAAGTCTTAAAAGCATCAATATACCGGAGGGCGTAACGAATCTTGGCAACTACGTTTTCTCCTACTGTGAAAATCTCAAGAGTGTGAATATTCCCGACAGCATAAGGCTTATCGGACACTCGCTCTTCAACGGCTGCAAGAGCCTTGAGAGCGTTTATATCGGCACGGGAGCTATCACCCTCGGGGCAAGAGCCTTTCACGGCTGCGACAGCCTTGAGAGCGTAAGCTTCGGCAGTAAATCCGGCTGGCGTCTATACGAGGAGCCCTCCTCGCAGAACAGCTTGCCCGTGCCCGATGGCGCATTTGCAACGCCCCAGAGCACAGCGGCATACTTAACCAACAATTATAAAAATCATTATCTTAAAAAGTTTTAATATACCTGGTGTGCAAAGAACCGACTCAAAATCGAATTTGAGTCGGTTCTTTTATTTACTCGTTATTTACTCGGTTCTGAGAGCTACTACGGGGTCCTTCTTAGCCGCGCTTCTTGCAGGAATGAGTCCTGATATAAGAGTGAGCGCAATGCTCACTATCACAAGAAGCACCGCCTCGCCAACAGGAAGCGCCGCAATGCTCGCATAGCTGATTATGGGTGCAAGTATTACGTTCACTATTGCTGATACGGCGTAGGTAACTCCAACTCCGAGCAAGCCTGCGAGCAGTCCTATTATGAAGGTTTCTGCATTGAATAGCGAGCTGACGTCGCGCTTGCGTCCGCCGAGCGAGCGTATAACTCCTATCTCCTTTATCCTCTCAACTACTGAAACGTAGGTTATTATGCCTATCATAACCGTGGATACCACGAGAGAAACCGAGGTGAAGGCTATGAGAGCGTAGGATACGACGTCTATCATCGTATTTATCATCTTTATAACCAGCTCAAGAGTATCGGTGTAGGTAACCTTGGTGCGTTCCTCAATAGGAATTTCTCTGCCGTCAACGGTTATACGCACATCATCGTCGCTCCAGTCATCAAGATACTCGGTTACAAGATTCTTCTCTTCAAATGATTTTGGATATATGAGGATATTATTCGCGACGCTGTTTCCGCCAAGGTTACGCACGAGCGTATCCCGCTTTTGCTCGACGCCGTCCTCGCTCGTGCCTCCCATAAGGCTCGTCGGCGACATACTCGTCTGCTTTGGAGAAACTATTCCCATTCCGCTTTTGATTATATCCTCTCCGTCCTCGCCAACCGATTCGTCCTCGGGGGTTATGGGGTCGTCATAACGGTAGGTATAGCTATAAACGGTAGAATAATTAAGACTGATTACAATGGGGCTTGTTGGGTCGTCGGGATTTGGAACCTGGTGAACCTTTGAGCCTATTTCCTTCAGCGCCTGCTCCGACAGGATATAGTCAATGTATTCGGAGTCGGCGTTTTCCTCAAGAATATGCTCAGTCAGTGCCTCGGTATAATAAATTCCGGCGGTAAGGCAGCCGTAAGAAACCGTTTCCTTTGGAGTCAGAATTCCTACCACCTTGAGCTTTAATCCGCCGTTTTCATCGAGCATCTGCGGATCAAGCTTCGAGTTGTACTGATAGGAGCCGTTCATCATCTGCGCCATAATGTTCTCGCTCTTTGTAAAGACGGTATCGGTCGGATAATATACGAATTCCTTGCCGAGAAGCTCGCCGTAATCGAAATACTCGCGGTAGTGTGTGCCGCCCTCGTATCCCTCCTCCGTTGAAACAGCCTTGTCTACGATGGAGAGAAATTCCTCCTGCGTATAGTAGCCGAATGCCGCGAGCAGAAGGTCGGAAATCTCCTCATCCGGATTTAAGACCAGCATTATCTCATCCTTATCATCTGCAATTTCGCTTCCGCCGAGCAGCTCGTACTGCGAGAGGATATACTCACTGCTTGAAGGCGCCTGCTGAAGCGAGGGAACAAGATATGGGATAAACGAGGCATACTCTGCGTACTCGGTTTCCCCAAGCACCGACGTATATACGTCAATCAGGCGTCTGATTGAAATATGCTCGGACTCCTCCCCGCCTCTGAATCTGAAATCGGTAAATACACCTGTTGATATATCAAGACCGTAGCTCACGAGCATAGCCTCATAATTCGTCTTTGGCATATTTAAGACGTACTTGATATAATCGTCGGTCAAGATGTTAGACGCGAAAAGCCTCTCAAGACTGTCGCTCATCTCGGCTAGGTTCTCAATAATGCTGGTTATGTAAACCTTATCTTTGAGCTTATCCTTTTCAATCGCACCCGCCGAATCCATAATGCTTGACAAAGCACTCGCGCTGAAGCCGGTTTCGGAAATTTCAATGGGGTTTCCGGAGAGCATATCGTCCTGCATTGAAGCAATATAACCCTTGATTCCCGCCGAAAACGCAAGCACCAAGGCAATGCCGATAATTCCGATAGAGCCGGCAAAGCCGACCATTACCGTCCTGCCCTTCTTGGAAATCAAATTCCTCGCAGACAGCCTGAACGCCGTGAAAAAGGACATCTTTGCCTTTTCGGTTTTCAGCTTTTTGCCGTTTTGCGATGCGGATTTTGACGCTTTTTTTGCACCTTTAAGCTCTGCTGCCTCATCTGCCTCTGAGAGCGGATTCGTATCCTCGGTTACCGCGCCGTCAAGAAGTCTTATTATTCTTGACGAATATTTCTCTGCAAGCTCCGGGTTATGCGTTACCATTATAACGAGTCGCTCTTTTGAGATTTCCTTAATAAGCTCCATTATCTGCACGGAGGTTGCCGTATCGAGAGCACCCGTCGGCTCGTCGGCAAGAAGTATCTCCGGGTCGTTGACGAGTGCCCTTGCTATCGCAACTCTCTGGCACTGTCCTCCCGAGAGCTGATTCGGACGCTTGTAGTACTGACCGCTAAGACCTACCTTATCAAGCGCCTCCTTTGCTCTTGCAACACGCTCCTCTCGTCCTATTCCCGAAATGGTCAGGGCGAGCTCTACGTTTCCGAGAACCGTCTGGTGAGGAATGAGATTGTAGCTCTGGAAAATGAATCCGATTCTGTGGTTTCTGTATACGTCCCAATCTCTGTCACGGTAGGATTTTGTACTCCTGCCGTTTATTATCAGGTCTCCCTCGGTATAGTGGTCAAGACCGCCTATGATATTAAGAAGCGTCGTTTTACCGCAGCCTGACGGGCCGAGAATGCTGACGAACTCGCTCTCTCTGAAGCAAAGGTCAACCCCCTTCAGCGCGTGTACGGTTTCAGACGCCGTTATATAGTCCTTTTTTATTCCGCTTAGCTTTAACATTTTGTACTCCTGTCGTTATTTGGCGCAAAACTCAGTTCGGTAAAAAGCGAGAGCTTAGCTATATATATTATAATTTTAAATTGTGAATATTTTTGTTGAATTTTGTGTTTATTTTTTAAAAATAGTTGACAAATTTATAAAAATGCTGTATCATATATAAGATTTGAGAATTACTCTCATTTTTGGGGGGGTGACAGGTTGACCTACAACACCGAAAAACGAAGCGAGCTGCTCGGTTTTTTAAAAAACAATTCGGACAGAGCCTTCTCGCTTGAGGAAATTTGCGAAATACTGACTGAAAACGGAAGGGGCAAGAGCACCCTCTACAGACAGACCGCGAGCCTTGTTAAAGAGGGATACGTCAGCAGAATTCCCGTCGGCTCTCGGAAGTTCGTGTATCAATATATGGACCGCGGACTGTGCGGCGGACATTTTCATCTCAAATGCCTTGAATGCGGGAAACTGTTGCACCTCGACTGTGAAACAACCCACTCTCTGAAAACGGGTGTTCTCAGGTCACAGGGATTCGCTCTTGACGGCAGCTGCGTGCTCTACGGCAAATGCAGCCGTTGCAATTCAAAATAACGAAGGATTTTTATGACGCTTTTACATTCACACACGGCAGAGGGATTCGGCGGTTTTTTTGAGGAGGCTTTGCTCCATAGCCTGCTCGATACTCTGAAGCTTATCCCATTTTTATTCATCACGTATCTTTTAATGGAGTTTATTGAGCACAGGGCGTCGCAAAGGACGCTGGGATTTATCAGAAAATGCGGTGCGCTCGGTCCTCTCCCCGCTTCCTTGGTGGGTGCTATTCCTCAGTGCGGCTTCTCTGCCGCCGCCGCAAATCTCTACACGGGTAGGGTTATTTCTCTCGGAACGCTCGTTGCGCTGTTTCTTTCCACCTCCGACGAGATGCTGGCCATTCTCATATCAGGCGGCGTTTCCTTGCCTCGCGTTCTAACTGTTATCGCCTACAAAATCATCGTAGCCGTCATCACCGGATTTGCAATAGACGCTATTCTCCGCCTTTTCGGTAAAAAGAACGCCGAGATAAACATTGACGAGCTATGTGGGACAGACGAGTGCCACTGTGAGCGCGGTATTTTGCATTCTGCTATTCATCACACACTGACAACCGGGCTTTTCATTCTGATAGTTACGGTAGCCATAAACGCGGCAATTTTCTTTATAGGTGAGAACGCCATCTCATCGGTTTTCCTGGACAAGCCTTTTTTAAGCCACGCGATTGCCGCCGTTTTCGGTCTTATTCCGAATTGCGCCGCCTCTGTAACCCTAGCCACACTTGCCTCCGACGGTCTTATAACCGTGGGAACTATGCTATCCGGTCTCTTCTCGGGCTGCGGCGTGGGCATACTCGTTCTGTTTAAGGTCAATAAGAATATAAAACAAAATTTTGCAATAGTTGCGGTTCTACTTGCAGTCGGTTTTTGCTTTGGCGTTCTTGCTGATTTTTTACCGTTCGTTTTTGAAACGGTTTAGCAAAATGTCAAAATCATTCAATGAAAACTTCAATATAGCTCTTGAAATGCTCACCCTGTTGTGTTAAAATGAGTAATCTTTAAATGTACGGCTAAAGACAGCTTTTAAAAGAAAGGCATGCATCATGAAAAAGAACATAGCAATCGTAGGATACGGCGGCCAGGGCGCTTGGCACGCAGACTGGGCAAAAAAAAGCGACGTTGTTTCGCTCTCCGGAATTTACGATATTGCCAAAAAGCGCGTTGACGCTGCAAAGGAAAACGGTATTTTCACCTACTCATCGCTCGACGAGCTCGTTTCGGATAAAAACGTTGATATCGTAGTATGCGCTACTCCAAACGACGTACACAAGGACGTCGTTATAAAGGCGCTGAATGCCAAAAAGCACGTCGTCTGCGAGAAACCCGTGGCTCTCTCCGTCGCCGACTTTGACGATATGGTACGGGCGGCAGAGGACAACGGCGTTAGACTAACAGTTCATCAGAACAGACGTTGGGACGTTGATTTCCTGGCTATAAAAGAACTCATTGAGTCGGGTGAGATTGGTGAAGTTATAAACATTGAATCGCGGATTCACGGCTCAAGAGGTATTCCGTCTGACTGGAGATGTCATAAGTCACAGGGCGGCGGTATGATTCTCGACTGGGGCGTTCATTTAATTGACCAAATGCTCAAGCTCATCACCTCGAAGGTTGTGGGAGTTTACTGCGAGGTGACGAACGTCACCACGAGCGAGGTTGACGACGGCTTCAATCTTCGTCTGACATTTGAGGACGGACGTCGCGCAACGGTAGAGGTTGGAACATACAACTTCATCGCTATGCCGCGATTCTATATGCAGACAAAGTCGGGCTCGGCTCTTATTGAGGACTGGCAGAAGAAATGCCGCGTAGCAAGGCTCAAGGCGTGGAATGAAAAGGAGGTCCTCCCCGTTCAAACGGCGGCAGGCATCACAAAAACTATGGCTCCGAGAGACGAGCTCACCATCGACTCGTACGAAATCGAGCGTCCTACGTCAGACGTTCACGACTTCTATCGAAATTTTGCCTCCGCAATAGACGGAAAGTGCGAGCAGCTAATCAAAAACTGCGAGGTTCGCCGCGTGCTTCTCGTTATGGAGGCAGCGTTCAAGTCGGCTGAGAGCAAAGAGGCTCTCAAGTTGGAGATTTAATTGTAAATAAGTCTTTACAAAAAGAAGCTATGCTCAACACGGGTATGGCTTCTTTTGCTTTTTCAGAACGGATTATAAGTTTCAAACCGAAAAACAGGTTTAGAGTTGAATGACAAACCGTCACGTTTTAACTCGGGTACAGCTATTTTTTAATCTTATATATTGCAATGCGAAAAATGTTGTGATATAATTTAATTTATAATGTATATAATCGTTAATCCGGGGGTATAATATGAAGTTAACCGAGATTTTCAAAAGAAAAACTTTATCTTTATCTTTTGAGGTATTCCCGCCAAAGACCGACAGTGCCTTCGATAGCGTCGGGCACGCCGTCGAAGAAATAGCCAAGCTTGGTCCGTCATTTATGAGCGTAACTTACGGTGCTGGCGGCGGAACGAGCCAATATACGCTTGATATTGCAAAGTGCATAAAGGATAAGTATTCGATTCCGACTCTCGCTCATCTTACCTGCGTTTCCTCTACCAAGGAAACTGTAAAAGACAAAATACGCGCTATAAATGCCGCAGGAATTGAGAACGTCATGGCTCTGCGCGGTGATCTCACCCCGGAGCTCGAAGCGATAGACCGTTCCTCTTGGCCGTATCGTAACGCAATAGACCTCGTGCGCGAGCTTCGCGAGTGCGGAGCGGATTTCTGTATCGGAGGAGCTTGTTATCCCGAGATACACCCCGAGAGTGAAAATCAGAAGGAGGATATCTGCCGCCTGAAAGAAAAGGTGGAGGCAGGCTGCTCCTTCCTTACGACGCAGATGTTCTTCGACAACAATCTTCTCTATAACTTCCTATATAAGATACGCGAGAGCGGAATAACCGTCCCCGTTATACCCGGCATTATGCCAATCACCAACGCAAACCAGGTACAGCGCGCCGTCAAGCTATCGGGGTCATTTATGCCCAGACGCTTCGTGAGTCTTGTCGACAAGTTCAAAGATAACCCAGACGCTATGAAGCAGGCGGGAATTGCATACGCAACAGACCAGATAATAGACCTCTTTGCTAACGGGATAACAAACGTGCACGTTTATTCTATGAACAAGCCGGACGTTGCGAAAAAGATTCTTGACAATCTTTCTGATATACTAAAATGAAAACAATAGTTTACACAAAATCCTATTCGCCCCCGCCCTTTGACAAGAGAGCTGCCTTGAAATACGCAGGAGCCTGCGGGGAGGACGATAGGCTCTCGTCGCTTATCGACGAATGCTTTGACGAGATAGCAGAAAAGCTGTCGTACAAGCTATGCTATGCCGAGTTTCCCCTCACCCGTGTCGAAAATTCGCTTGATTTTGGTTTTGCAAAAGTCACCTCAGCGAAGCTCTCGGCTCGTCTGTCAGATTGCGATAGAGTGATAATTTTTGCCTCAACTCTCGGCATTGAGATTGATAGAATCATATCTAGATACTGTGTCAGCTCGCCTGCTAAAGCTCTAATTATGCAGGCAATCGGCGCTGAACGGATAGAGGCTCTTTGCGACCTGTTCTCATCTTTGCAAAGAGAAAACGGTCTGCGAGCCGGCCTTATGACTACCGAAAGATTCAGTGCGGGGTACGGAGATTTGCCCCTTGGATTTCAGCGAGACGTTTTCCGCGTCCTCGACTGTCCCCGCAAAATAGGTCTTACGTTAAACGGGAGTCTTCTTATGTCGCCCACAAAATCCGTGACTGCAATTATTGGAATAAAGAGGATTTCAAAATGAAAATCACCGAATATTTATCCGAAAATATACTCTTTCTCGACGGCGGAATGGGTACAGTTCTGCAAGAGAGAGGTCTGGGCGCGGGAGAGCTTCCTGAGCTATGGAACATAAATCACCCCGAGGATATAAGAGATATTCACCGCGCTTATTTTGACGCAGGAAGCAACGTCGTTAATACCAATACGTTTGGCGCAAATTCGCTGAAATTCACCGCTGACGTCCTTGAGGATATAGTGCGCACGGCGATAGAAAATGCAAGAGCTGCCGCGCACGCATCCTCGGGCAAGCAGGAAAAATGGGTTGCTCTCGATATCGGCCCTATCGGAAGAGTGCTAAAGCCGTACGGCGACCTTGATTTTGAGGAAGCGGTGGAAATTTTTGCAAAAACCGTGCGCCTCGGTGTAAAATACGGCTGCGACCTCATTTTCATCGAAACTATGGCTGACAGCTACGAAACCAAGGCCGCCCTCCTGGCTGCAAAGGAAAACTCATCTGTGCCCGTCTTCGTATCAAACGCATACGGTGAGGACGGAAAACTATTGACCGGCGCCTCTGCCGCCGCTATGGTAGCACTCCTTGAGGGAATGGGAGCTGACGCCATCGGCGTTAACTGCTCGCTTGGCCCAAGGTCGCTCAGACCCGTGATAGAGGAGTATCTTAAATACGCCTCGGTCCCCGTGATTTTAAAGCCTAATGCAGGGCTGCCGCGCAGCGAAGGAGGACGTACGTATTACGGCGTCGGCCCTCACGAATTCGCAGAGGAGATTTGCGAGCTTGTTTCCAATGGCGTTTCGATAGTCGGCGGCTGTTGCGGCACTACTCCTCTGTATATTTCAGCAATAAACGAACGCATTTCGGGAATTACACCCCCACCCGTGTCAAAAAAACGTCACACGTTAGTTTCCTCCTACACTCACGCGGTAGAGCTTGGCAAAGAGCCCGTTCTGATTGGCGAGCGAATAAATCCCACGGGAAAGAAGCGTTTTAAGGAGGCTCTTCTACAAAGAGATATTGGCTATATTCTTAAGGAAGGCATTGCACAGCAGGAGCGAGGCGTTCACGTACTCGACGTGAACGTAGGTCTACCCGAGATTGACGAGGCGGATATGCTCTTGACAGCGGTAAGAGAGCTGCAAGCTATAATCGACCTTCCCTTACAGATAGATACGTCAAACGCCGAGGCTATGGAGGCGGCACTTCGCCTATATAACGGCAAACCTATGATAAACTCGGTAAACGGCAATCAGGAGAGTATGGATTCTATTTTCCCGCTTGCAAAAAAATACGGCGGCGTGATCGTCGCACTTACTCTTGATGAGTGCGGTATCCCTCCGACTGCCGAGGGGCGTGTTGCTATTGCAAGAAAAATCCTGTGCGAAGCCGAAAAGCACGGAATAGATAAAAAGGATATAATATTCGACCCTTTAGCTCTCGCTATAAGCACCGATAAGAGTGCTGCCGGAGAAACGCTACGCGCAATCAATATAATAAAAAACGATCTTGGCTGTAACACTTTGCTCGGAATATCCAACGTTTCCTTCGGGCTTCCCGAGCGCGACGCTGTGAACGCCAATTTCTTTGCTCTGGCTCTTGCAAACGGACTTTCCGCGGCAATAATGAACCCCTACTCGAACGAAATGATGAAAACCTATTTCGCCTGCTCTGCCCTCTTCGGTCTTGACGATAAATGTCAGCACTATCTTGACTTTGCCGAGAGTCTTCCCAAGTGTGACCCATCACCCGCCGCGGTAAAAAAGAGCGTGTCGGGATACAATTCAGAGCTTGAGCGCGCGATAATGAGGGGACTCTCTAATGAGGCGGCAAGACTCACAGAGGAGCTTATTAAAACAAAGAGTCCGCTTGACATAGTCGAGGGCGAAATAATCCCTGCGCTCGACAGAGTCGGAGTCGGTTTCGAACAGAAAACCGTGTATCTCCCCGGTCTTCTTATGAGTGCGGAGGCGGCTTCTTCTGCGTTTGAGGTAGTAAAATCACGTCTTCCATCCAAAAAGGCGTCCGACAAGTGCGCCTTAGTCATAGCAACGGTCAAGGGCGACATTCACGATATCGGGAAAAATATAGTTAAGCTCCTGCTTGAAAATTACGGATTTTCGGTGACTGACCTCGGCCGCGACGTCCCCCCCGAGAGAATAATTTCTGCGGCAAAGTCGACGGGCGCAAAAATCATCGGACTCAGCGCGCTTATGACTACCACAGTTGCCGCTATGGAGCAAACCATTCGTCTTGCAAAAGCAGAACTGCCCGAAGTGAAAATTGTTGTAGGCGGAGCAGTTCTTACAAAGGAATATGCCAAGTCAATAGGTGCCGACAAATATGCAAAGGACGCTATGGAAACCGTCCGTTACGCAGAAGAGATAAATGCCGCAAGCTGCAAATAGTCAAAATCCTCGGAGTTTTCGAGCTCCGAGGATTCTCATATCTACGAATATTCTGCTAACCGCCACTCCTTTAAGACAGTTCGCGTATGATTTTGGCTATTGCCGACTCCTCTGCCGCTACGGTTATTCTGTCTGCTGCTGCCTTTGCCGATGAAGCAGCGTTAGCAACGGCGTAACCTATATCGGCGGCGCGAAGCATATCGACGTCGTTTTCAAAGTCACCTACGGCTACTGCAAGCCTAGCCCCTAGGTATGATTTGAGAAATTTGAGAGCTTCACCCTTCGATGCGGAGTGCTTGAGGATTTCAAGACCCGTCGACCAGCTTCTTACCGCCGTGTAGCCGTCGGGAAGAATTTTCTCAGCCAAAGCCCCTCCGAGAAGTGCCTGCTCCTCGGTTTCTGCAACGAAAACCGTCTTATACAGCTTCATCGAGCGGTATTTCTCGGTGTTGTCTAAAACCTCTTTAATATCCTTCTGAGCCGGTCCGTTTGTATCAGGCGTATAAACGTTCATTTTCTGAAAATGACCGCTTGCGGCAAGCTCAAAAAGCGAAGGAAATATCTCCCCGCCAAGAAAGCTGCGCCGAAGAATTCTCCCGTCGGTATTGACTATAAGCGCGCCGTTATACGCGCATATAGGAGCGTTTGGTACAACGAAATCCGCAAAGGCGTCAAAGTAATTATAGTTTCTGCCCGAGCACATAGTAAATTTTCCGCCCTCGCACTGAAACCCACGGATTGCCTCTGCGTTTTCTTCGGATACGGTGCCTCCCGTGCTGAGTGTACCGTCCCAATCCGACATTATTAATATCCCGTCGTATTTTGCCATACTAATTCACCGAATTCAAGAATCTCATAAACGCAGCGTCGCCCTCGGGCGTGTCCTTGAAGACCCCTGCATCAGAGAGAACTCGGACGAACGTCTTGCCTATTTCCTTCTTGATTACTTCCTCGGGATCTTGCTTTGTGAAATCGTACTCGCCCGCAAAGGCGTCATACCACTCGGCGTGCTTCTCAATCTCGGGAAATTCTCTAAAACTCTTGCCCTTAGAAATCGCCTCGGACATAACGGCTATCTCGTCTTTTAGTCTGGCGGGCAAAACCGCAAGTCCCATAACCTCAATAAGACCGATATTCTCTCTTTTTATATTATGATGCTCGGCGTGCGGATGATATACTCCGAGAGGATGACTCTCGGTGGTTATATTGTTTCGAAGCACCAGGTCAAGCTCGTAGCACCCGCCTCTGCGTCTTGCAATCGGGGTTATCGTGTTGTGCGGCTCACCGTCGGTTTTGGCAAAAATGAATGCCGACTCGTCGGTGTATCCTCGCCACGCGGCGAGTATCTTTGATGCCAGGGCAGAAAGCTCCGCCTTATCACAGGAAGAAATTCTGATGACCGACATAGGCCATTTAAGTAAACAAGAGTTTACATTTTCAAAGCCCTTGAAACTGATTTTACGCTTTATCTTGGCTCTTTCCATAGCGAACTCATAACGTCCGCCTTGCATATGGTCGTGAGTGAGAATAGAACCGCCGACTATGGGAAGGTCTGCATTAGAGCCTATAAAATAGTGTGGGAAACAGTTAACGAAACCAAGAAGCTTGTCAAACGTCGCGTCGTTTATGCTCATCGGCTCGTGCTTTGCCGAGAGAGCAATGCAATGCTCGTTATAGTAAACGTATGGGGAATATTGGAGATACCAATCTGCTCCTGCCATATCAAAGGGTATCTGACGAAGGGTTGCTCTCGCCGGCTTTGCCACCGTGCCTGCATATCCCTCGTTCTCGTGACACAAAAGGCACTTAGGATATCCCGACTGTGCCAGCTTTTTTGCCGCGGCAATAGCCTTCGGGTCCTTCTCAGGCTTTGAAAGGTTTACGGTTATATCTATATCTCCGTATTCCGAGGAAAACTTCCATTTAAGGTCCCGTGCTATTCTGTCGCGGCGTATATAGTTGGAGTCGCAGGAGAGCTTATAAAAATAATCGGTAGCAAGCTCCGGAGATTTCTTGTAAAGGTCAAAGAATCTTGCCCTGACATCCGAGGGCCGCGCAACGAACACCCCCATAATCTCGGTATCAAAGAGGTCGCGGTAAACCACCGAATTGTTCTCAAGAAGTCCGCGCTCTGCGGCATAATCAAGAACGTCGTCAAGTATCTCGGAAAGCTCGCGCCTCTCGCGGCACTCCTCGGCCTCATAGTCATCAAGAGCTAAAATCTTCATAAGTCTGGCCGTGCAAAATGCTCTGTCCCGTTCTTCGATAAGCTCGCGGCTTACACCGTAGTTAACAAGCTCGGTAATCAGTCGGTTAATATTCATTCGTGACACCTCTTTCTTCTTTTTAAACGAAATTATGGTATGAAGCCGCCGCTTGACAATCTCTTGGAAATTTCAAAACTTATCAGCTTTTCTTTTTGAAAAATTTTGTTTTTCCTCATCACAATGCGAGTAATTCGGAAAAATCGTTTATGTAATGGTCCACAACCTTTTTTATTTCTTCGGTATATTCCTCCGAGGACGCATCGTAAACACCGCAAACCTTCATTTTCGCATTCGCCGCCGTCTTGTCAGCGTTATAATTGTCATCAAGAAACAGAATTTGGTCAACGGGTTTCCCGATTTTCTTTGCCGCCATAATATATATGTCGGGGTTCGCCTTCGTCGTGCCAAAGTCGTCGCAGGACCACACGTTTGTAAACAAATCCAAAATTCCAAGTCTCTTTAAGCAAACGTCAAGTATCGAATGAGGACTGGCGGTCAAAACGTTAAGGTCTGCGCCCAGGCTCTTTAACTTTTTCAGCGTTTCAATCACGTTTTTCTTTGCCTCTATGCGATAAGCGTACTCGTCGTAAATATACCCGTTCATCAGCTCAAGAAGCTCACCCTCGGATAGACTAACCCCAAGATGCTCGATATAATATCTTGCAGTCCCGATATATCCGAGAGGAGTTATGACTTTTATAATGTCCTTTTCATACTTCACGTTGTTCTCATCTAATATTCTGAGCATAACCGAAATAAACGCCGGCATAGAATCAACAAGCGTTCCGTCAAAATCAAATAAATACGTAGAATATTTCATACTTTTCCTCCTGCTAAGTCCCTTCTCGGCAAAGCGTATTAATAGATGCCGCTTTCATAATGCTTGGCAATTTAATCCCTCTGACACACCTTTTGAAATTCTATCTGAACACAAATCTCTTTATCGCTTACGGTATAAAACAAATCGTATTCTCCGTTCTTATTGACTCCCCTCTTGCCCAAGGGAAGAATTTGGCTTTGTGATTTATATCTGCAAATCCAGCCGCCATAATATACCTCCAAGGTGTTTGCGCTCAGCTTTATCTCGCTCTTCAGAAGACCGTCCGAATAAAATACAGGCAACATCAAACATTTTTCCTTGTTTGAATCAACCTTTATTGTAACACAGTCATTATTGATTTCACAACCGAAGGATACCGTTTTCCAATTAGAGAAATGGCAATCGTAACGAACATACGCTCCATCCGTTTCGGTTTTTAAGTCCTTTAAAATATATTCGGCATTCTCCCTCGTTGCAAACAGAATTTCTTCCTCGTTCATCACTCCGGGGGCAAATGAAAAATCAACGTTTTCTTCTGTTCCCACCTTGTAATTCGGAGTGGCTGTGCCCGGCATAGACAAGCAAAGCGGAGACGGAGCTCCCTTAAAATGTATTCTTCCAATTCCCTTCGAATCGTAGCGCAAATCAGCATCTTCATCTATTTCCACGAAAAACTTCTTGTTTTTCAAAAAGGTTTTATTGAACTGCTTGCTTAGTGAAAACGCCTTAGGCTCATCGTCTGTTTCGACACTGACGATAGAATCATTGCAAAACAAATAGGCAACGTATAAAAATGATGCAGCGCCTATCATATACTTGTTAAAGTAAGCATAACCTTCACAGCCTATTTCGGTTTCAAGCGGATAATTGTTCTTAACGTGTGTTATCACGTCTCTCGCTAACCATTTTTCAATATCAGCAACCGCCTTTGACGCTCCGCGCTTAAACCTGCCGGCAAGTTCAAAATTGCCTTCCTTGTAATATCTGTCCGCTTCGTACTCCAAAATCAAGGCAACTTGTGATTCGTTGTGTAAAAACTGATTGCTTCTTCCACCATAAGGAAGTTCTCCGCTTACCGATTGCATATCAAGCGTTAATAATCCCGCTTTTCTTAAAACACCGTCAATTTCATTCTTAAATTTGCCGTTATAACCAAAATGCATTAAAACAGCCATTAACCCTCTTGGAACGATATCATATACGATAGGATTCGTTTTAGAGAAATGAAAATCTCTATACATTTTATTTTCATCTAGCCGTTTTAATTGTGTTGCTATTTGAATATCGACAAATTCACAAGTCTCGGCAACGTGAATATGCTCTCTCATAAATTCACTGACCGCAGTAAATAAAGCCCAGTTGTGTGGGCAAGCTTCTTCGGTTTCAGCATAGCTATTGTAGCACTCTTTATAGTTAATCTTCGCAAGCAGACTCTTCCAAAAAACAATTTTTTCTTTCGAAACGGCATTTGATTTTTCCAATTCCATAATGCAGAAAATGATTTCTTTCACAGAAAAATCGTTGCCCTGTGCCCTCTTTTTTAACCTTAAAAAATCCGCGCAGCAAAAATCCATAATTTCTATAAAGAAATCATATAAATCCATTCTTTTTCCGTGCGAAATCAATATACCGATATTAGCCACTATTCTTGGGAAGCCATGCTCGGTTATTCCCGTTTCTTTCACCGAAGAGAAATAATCAAAAAGGTCCTCATTCGAATACGCAAATGAGATTTTTTCCATTAATTCAATATATTTTTCCTTTGTCATACGAGAGCTTTCCTCCTGTTAATCTTCTAAATTGTTAAATTTTTACAGTTGCAGTATATTTGTGATATTTTATATAATTCATATTATTTCTCTGCCCATATTTTCATAAAAGCAAGAGCATCTTTATCGGTTGAACGATATTCGCAAAGAATTTTTGCGTTTTGAGCAATGGTATTAACAGACGTGCCGCCAATATACACCCTGCCCCAATATTTTCATCAATCCACTTTTTACAGTATTGTGCTCGCTAACTCCACCCCGCGCAACGTTCATGGCTTTGGCAGTACCGTCATCATTTTACGCGGCAATGATAAATACGGGCTGCGGATAAAGGATAGGGCCTTATCGCTTGCCGTTGAAGTTTTTTCTCATGGAACATATCGCCTTTCTGTTATCAACAAGATGAATTGTTAGGTCCAAAATCTGCTTTTCTTAATTTTCCGACCGAAATAATTTATACAAATGCACAATGTTGAGGTCCTCTTCCATATCTAAGCCGTGAGAGCCGCAGTTTCCGTCGATCTCGTGGCAGCCGTGGTCCATTGCGAAACCGATGAGCGTATTTTTATCCTTGCTGGTTTCTTTGGCAAGCTTTAAAAAATTGTGATATGCTTTGATATTTGCTTGAAGCGCAGCCAAAGCCTTGGTGCTTTGTGGACCGAATTTGTGCATGGTACTGTCATAATTTCCGTTATAGATAACGATAAAATCATGCTCACCCCTTAAAATCAGGTCCTCTGCCTTTTGGTTTACCTTATCTGCGGAGTCATAGAAAAAATAATCCATATCCCGTTCCAAATAGATCTTGGATAAGCTATCGTTTTCGGTGCAGACAATGGCGGGCTTTTTGGCATTTCTGATCAATGCATCAAAAATGGTATCAATTTTGATAACCGGCTTCGTGTATGAGAGGATACCGTGAATTTTTGGTTGAGAGCCTGTATACATCGTGCCAAAGCAAACAGGTGTTACGGAGGGCATCACGGTAGCAAAGGGCAACGCAATGTCGGTAATAGCGAGAATATCCCGAAACATATCATTATATTTTTCAAAAACCCACTGTGCGATCGCATCGGGATTATACATAATAATGCGGTCAACGTTTTTTCCGCTTAGCTTTTTGTCAACCAGCTCCACGAGCTCGCGGCAAGCGGGTGCTGCTTGTTTTGGCGCCTCAATTCCCATTGCGTACGAAAGGGCAGCACAAAGGCTGTCCAAAGATATGTTGTTTATCATTTGTTTTCACTCCTTTCGGTCCATGCTTGCGAGCCATGTGGGATATGACTTTTTTGCCATATATTTTTCAACGCTGCTTTTGATTTCTTCAGAGATAGTGATTGGTGCAAAGCTCTCAAAATCACATAGCAAATCTTCAACAAACGCGGTGATGATCTGCGTGTCCTTCAGCAAGCTTTTTGCCGATAGAATTTTTGCCGTGTCATAACGCGTATGGATCTGAGCCAAGGAGCTCGGCGCGTATCTTGCAAAGGAAACTGCAGGAACGCCAAAATAAATGAAGGAGTTGGAATCACTCGACCGTATTTTATATTGAATTGCGCCGCCAAAGCGGTGTCTTTTCAAAAAGCCCTCCAAAGAAGTCTTCATTTTTTCATCAGCGCAGGAAAACGCTGTAAATTCGCCCATCACGGCGCCTATCATATCAAGATTTATGTTAAGCACCGTATTTTCAAGCTCGGAGCTGTGCGTTCGGCAATATTCTAAGGAACCCAGCAGCCCCAATTCCTCTCCGCCGCACCATACAAGCCGAATGGAAAGCTTGTTTTTTCTTTTGGCAAAATATTCTGCCATATACAAAAGCGCAATACAGCCCGACATATTGTCATAAGCGCCAAAGGATAAAGCGGTCGTATCATAATGGGCGGTAATAACGATCTGCTTTTCGCTTTCCCCTGCAATGTCTAAAATAACATTTTGAGAGTGGGCGGTGTATCGAGATTGTTCAAGACAAATATGGCACTCCTTGCCCTGCTTTTTGATCAGCTGAAAAGCGCTCTTTATGTGAACGTTGACTACAGGTATTTCATTTTCTGTTTCTATATGAAATCCAATGCGCCTGATATCAATATCATGATCGGGGAAATTGGCATTGCCGCTATACGTAATAATGCCCTTGGCTCCGCTTTGAACGAGGTCTTTATACAAACCAGAATTCAAAGGGTGATCCATGAGAACGACTCTGTTTTTGCACCTTCTTAAGGAATATGTATCGGCGCTTTGCAGATAATAGAGCTTGGCAGATGCGGTGCCGCCTTGCAGCCCCCAATAGCCGCGGCAAGCATATTCCTCGTTATCTACCGTAAGGCGTTCGGTATGCGTTTGAAACAGATCTAACGGGAACTCTTCGGTTCGTGCGGCAAGCCCCATTTGGCGGCAAAGTTCTTTTATGTATTCCGCACACCGCTTTTCTTCCGCAGTGCCTGCCTGTTTGACGTATGCCGTATCTGATAAAATTTTACGAATGAATCTACCATCCATCATACTCACCTCACTTATTATACAGATTATACCATGTTTTTTCTGTTAGTGCAATAATATTTGAAGAAAATCATAAAAAACTCGTATCATTTTCGCCACAACAAAAGCGCTTCAAGGGGGCAACTCTGAGAAAGAAAGATAAAAAAGATGCCAACTTAATTTTCTATATATTTCTCAACAAACTCCGTCCATAAAGTTTCTCCACAGCAATTGGAAATATCATATCCACCGCACGAATACACTACGGCTATAATGTATCCTTCGTAATCATAACCACCATCCATGGAAATTGGGGAAAATACTTTTTCTTCTTCAAATTCAAGATTACAAAGAGCGTCTAAAAAAGCGGTGAACCTTTCTTCTTCTAACACCGCAACAGGCTCATTTTCTTCAAGAAAGGTGTGAATATTTCCCTCGTAATACGCTTTCTCGAAATTATAAATCTCTACAGATTGAATATTATCTCTATTTTGTGAAACCTCCACGTCTTTTCGGTAGCACAAGAAAAGAAACAGGAAAAACGGCAGCAAGCTTACTGGTAACAAAACTATTTTTTCATATCCCCACCGCCTTTATGATTTTATAATGTCACGGTTTCTGTTGTTTTTCAATCCCAAACGCCGAAAAGGCGGGTGGCAACGGTTAGAGGTGATGTAGAGCTTGCGCACAGTGATGTGTTGAGCCTTTGGAACAAAGTGATGTGTTGCGTTCCGCTCTTCTCCCGCGCGAAGCCACACATCATTAGGCGAAGCCGTCATCATCGGGCGAAGCCCTACATCATTTACCAAAGGCAAACATCATTCAAAAAACGTACCTTTGTCGGTAGACAAAAGTGCGTTTTTTGTTGCGAAAGAGCGACCAAAAGGTGCGTAAATGTAGGTAAGAACGACTAAAAGTACACCTAAAACCGCTCGAAAAATTGGAATTGGTTAAACACTCTTTTTTATTGTTTCTACAATTTCCTTTTCCGCCTCTCTACCGTATGTATAAAGAGTAAAAGTGATTTTTGTTCCGTCTTTTAATGTTAGAGTGTGAAAATAAGTGTCTTTGATAATCAACCCATCACCTTTATATAGGTTGCTTTCAACAAAAGTGATTTCGTCTATTTTTGCAACCGTTCGTTTGAAAACTATTTTACCGTTAATATCTGCACCTCTTGGCAGAACGATTTTTTCACAGTCTATTGTTAAGTATCGACTTTTTTCCGCCAAAAAGCAAGAGAAAAAAGAATGCTCATTAGACCACCGAGCATTGTTAGCCCAATTTGCAATCCAACATTCGATGAATATGCAACAATACAAATAATGCCTGCAATCAATACGACAACACTAATAATAGTAAGTATTGCTAACCATTTTGTCGCACGAGATATGTATGTTTTCATATGACATCCCCTCGTAAAATTCTTGTTTATCGGTGAGTTTATTATATCACACTATCTTAAATAAATCAATGCGTAAGCCTTGTATATCATCCGCAACTTGTTGCGGTATTTTTTAGTGAAATATTGCTCCCGTTGCTACGCAACGATTTGGTCGCAATGTGAAATGAAATTCGCCCATCACATTTGCGAAGCAAATATTTCACAGCGAAGCTATTTCACTTGGCGAAGCCAAATTTCACTCGCCGAAGGCGAATTTCGTTGAAAAAAGCACACATTGTCTTGGTAGACAAATGTGTGCTTTTTTTCTGAGGCGTGTTGACAGAAAAGATGCTGTTATTTTGTGCGGTCGTCCTTCAGCATTTTTGCGCCGTTTTTGGCTTCTATGCCAAGCAGTACGAGATTTTTCATTGCTCCCGCAATGGAGAGCACATAATCTCCGCTACCGCACACGTTTTTGACGGTAATGTTATACGTCTCATCCTCTGTTGCATGTCTCGTTCCGTAAAGGCGCGTGTCACCTATGCGAACGGCATAAAATCCCTTGTCCATATGCGCCGACTCCACTCCCATATCATAAACGCCATCTATTACGATATCGTGAAGCTTAACGTCCCCCTGATTCAACAGTCTTACGTTCGTACAAAACGCTGCCGTCCTTACGTTTCGGATCTCCACGTTGCAAAGGTCGGATGATAGTCCCTTTACCGCAAACGTCTGCTCCAACCTGCCGTTCAATGCCGTCAGCGCGACGGAATCGTCCTCTGTAAAGCCTGTGATATTTTCGATCAGAATATCGTGACAGCCCTGACGAAGATCGATTCCGTCAGCGTTCTTTACCAAGACCTCTTTGTATTTTTCACGCTTCAAACCGTGATACTCTCCTCCGTTCTCGTCAACGGCAATATCACTTGCGCAAAAATCAATATTTACGAGATGCCCATTTGAACAATAAACAAAATTCAACGCCCACCACCGCTGATTACGGCAGGAAATGCCCGACACCTTGAAGCCGTCAACATTGGTGAATAGTAGAAGATTGTTTTTCCAAATTGGCGGCAAACCATCTTGCAATTGGTTTTTTTCGGAAAGTCCATTGTATTTTCCGCCGTCAAGTATCGCCGTTCCGCGTCCGATGATGTTGATGTTCCTGTCGGTGCCGTCTGCCTTGTTTCCGATATCTGTGCCGTGATGCTCGTTGACGAACATATTGGAATAAACACCGTCAGCCATTCGCAAATGTGTATCTTCCAATATCAAAGTAAAATTTGACGGTAAACGTATAGCTTCGTCGATCTCCCAATTACCGCTGATGGTAGCAGTGCGACTTTTATCTGTTAACGCTTCTTCAATCCTTGATGATATATATGCACTTCCGCCTTTTAAAAACTCATTGTTTTTCATATCTCCACCGCCTTTCTAAGTTTATTAGATCACAAATTTACTGTTTTTTCAATATATTTTCTATATTCTTCTAAAAGTTTTTCATTCGTGCCATCAAGCTCGTCGATTTTATTCAGAATGATGCAATACGCGCGACCGATCACCTTTTTGGCGTATTCCTCGTAGTCATCCTTCGGCGGTTCTTTCAGAAAGCTTTGCCGTGCGAGGACGAAGGCGAGCTTTACGCGGTAATAGTGTTTGAGTTCGTATTCCATATAAATAAAAAATCCTTTCGGTTTGTGGTAAACACCATTATACCGAAAGGAAGTCATAAGTCCAGATAAATATTTGATATTTATTTGTTTAATTTGCTTTTTGCCGTATTTATTGAGGTAATAAGTAATTTTTTGACCTCAATACACTTATCGAGAATGTCTCTATTATCGTAATAGCCGCTTTCAATCAGAAGCTCAAGCCAATATTCGCTTTCCGAGCACTCTTTGAGGGCAATTTGCAGTTTGGCGATAAAATCCGCTGTGCCGTGCCCGTAAAATGCTTCACGAATATTCGCACCGACACTTGTTCCGCTACGAATAAGTTGGTTTGTAAGCACACTTTCCTTCTTGTTCTGCTTCACATAATTGCACACCTTAATAATCTGCAATGCAAATTCTTTGGATTTTGTAATCAACGGACTATCAGCCATAACCGTACCGCCTTTCTACTTAGTACTTTAATTGTTTCACAAAAGATTTTACTTTGCAACCTTTATAATAAAATTGCTTTTCGTCTTAGCGAAAAGCTACCTCACTTGTTACCTCTTACCTTTTACCTATTACTTTCCAAAAAATCCTGCCATTTTAGGTAAGAGTGAAGAGGTAAGAGTGAAGAGGTAAGAGGTAAAAAGTAAAAATCCCGCACTTTCGTGCAGGATTTTTTGGCTCGTGTTGACAAAAAAGATGCCGTATCATATTTCACATATTATGTTCGCTTTTCGATATTCTGAAGGCGTTATTCCCACGCGTTGCTTGAAAAGTCTGCAAAAGTGATAAAGATTAGAAAAGCCGCATTTTTCTGATATGACAGAAACACTTAATGCTCCTTCTGCCAACATTTGTTTAGCCCTTTGAATACGTAAATCAATAATAAATTGCTTCGGCGAGATGCCGAAATGCTTGGTAAAAAGCTTTCTGAAATACACCTCGCTTATATTGCATTCGTAGGCTAATCTTGCGTTTGTAAGAGATACATCGCAACAATCGCTTCTTATTAGCCGCACCGCACCACGTAACTCGTATGGAATATCGTCGGAGCAAAGCTTATGAAGCATACCGTAGAAAATGCTGAATATCTGCGCGCGATTTCCATCAAAGCAAAGTAGCTTTTTCATTCGCTCGTAATCGGCTATCAGTTTATCTGCATTATGAACGGGGACAACGGTAATCGTATCACACAAAGGTTCAAGACAATCAAAATTGATAACAGGGAAAACACCGCTCTTATCTCTTTTTATGAAATACGTTCCTCCCTTTGGCAAAATAACGGCACAGCCATTGTCCGAAATGTATTCTTTTCCATTTTGAATATATGTTATCTGTCCATCGGCACACAGAGAAAGTCCATAAGATTTTCTGTTATCCATTCTGTCGCATCTGCCCTTTTCCGAACACACGGTAAATACGCCTGATATCTCGGTTACGGTAATATTTTTAAGCTCCATTTACACCACCTCTTTTCATACTTGATTATATCATTTTTTGTATTATTTTTCAATTGTTTTATGAAATTTTGTATCAAATACATCAACATTATATCAAAATACAGATTGCCATCGTCATTTTTTTATGATACAATTTAACAAAATCATTTTGGAGGATGAAAGTTATGAATTTTCAAGATAAGATAGCGATATCTACCGGAGCAGCATCCGGTATGGGGCTGCTGTTTGCACAGAATTTTGCGGCTCTCGGAGGCAATGTAGTCATGTGTGATGTGAATGAATCTGTCCTCAATGAAAAGGTCGCCGAAATCAACGCAAAAGACGGCGGCAGAGCGATAGGTGTTGTCTGTGATGTACGAGATTATTCTCAAGTGTGTATTGCAAGAGACAAGGCGGTTACTGAGTTTGGCAGAATAGATATTATGGCGAACTTCGCAGGCGGAACTGCCGTCAGAATGTGCAAGGTTGATCGTGAAAAGCATCCTGAATTTCCTGACGTACCGATAGACGTTTACGATTGGGGTATCGACGTAAATCTCAAAGGACCTTTTTACTTTGCTCATGCCGTATTGAAACAGATGCGAGAGCAGCAGAGCGGTCTTATTATCAATATCGGCTCGATAACGGGAGCGGAGGGTAGCGACTACGGAATGGACTACTCCACCTCCAAGGCGGGGCTTATGTACGGTCTTACAAAATCTATCGCACAGTTTGGCGCG
>SVRU01000103.1 GCA_015064665.1 Oscillospiraceae bacterium | reverse complement strand
CTGTTTCGAGGCAGGGGACGGTAGCGTTTTCAACGCACGCCGAAATAAGTCCCTTACCGCCGCGCGGGATAAGCAGGTCAACGTATCCCTTTGCGCGCATAAGCTCATTTGCGCTCTCGCGCGTGGTGTCGCTTACGAGCTGTACGGCGTCCTCAGGGATATTCGCAAGAGAAAGACCCTCACGGAGCGCGTCCACTATCGCGCGCGCAGAGTTATAAGCTTCCTTGCCGCCGCGCAGAACACATACGTTTCCGCTCTTCAAGGCGAGCGCCGCCGCATCCGACGTGACGTTGGGGCGGCTTTCGTATATTATTGCAATAACTCCCATAGGCACGGAAACCTTATCGATTCTGAGACCGTTTGGGCGCACCTCGGTATTCAGAATTTCTCCGATAGGAGAGGGAAGGTTCGTTATCTCTCGGATTCCGTCCGCCATCGCGGAAATTCTTGCCGCTGTGAGCGTAAGTCTGTCAATCATTACGGGGGATATCTTTCCCTCGGCGAGAGCCAGGTCTTTGGCGTTTTCGCTTAATATTCTGTCTGAGTGTCTCACCAGCGCATCTGCCATTTTCAAGAGCGCATCGTTGATTTTCGCATCATCGGTGCCGCGCAGCTTGCGGACAGTCTCTTTAGCCTTTACAAGTATTTCTTTGGTTGATGACATATAATTCACTTCTTTTTGTAAAATTTAGTTCCGACGGGCTCTCCGTCGATAATATTGTAGAGCAGCTCGGGGAATGCGCCGTTTGCGATAATCATATCACAGCCCGACTCGGTTGCTATTTTTGCCGCGCGGAGCTTGGTAACCATACCGCCGGTTCCGAGTCCGGAGCCTGCTCCGCCGCCGAGGGCTTCAATTTCCGGAGTGATTTCGTGTACGTCGTGGATAAGACTTGCCGACGGGTCTTTTTTGGGGTCGGCGGTATAAAGACCGTCAATATCAGAGAGCAGAACCAGAAGGTCGGCGCGAACGCCCTCGGAGACGAGAGCCGCAAGAGTATCGTTATCACCGAATTCTATTTCCTCGGTGGCAACGGTGTCGTTTTCGTTGACTATCGGAAGCACGCCGAGCTCAAGAAGATTAGACATAGTTGCTTCGAACTTCTTGTGCCTGTCCTCGCATTTGAGGTCGGGAGCCGTAAGAAGTATCTGGGCAACCGTTTTATTATGATTTCCGAACTCTCTGTCGTAGATGTACATAAGCTCGCACTGACCGACTGCGGCAGCAGCCTGTTTGCCCGCGATGTCGTGCGGACGCTCCTTTAGGTTGAGCTTGCCGACGCCCATTCCGATAGCACCGGAGGAAACGAGAATAACCTCGTTGCCCGCGTTCATGAGGTCGCTTATTATTTTGCAAAGCGATTCAATTCTTCTTATATTAACGCATCCGTTCTGATAGGTTAGCGTAGAAGTTCCGACTTTAATTACTATTTTCATTTGTCTCTCCAGAATCAGTCTTGATTTTTATGAAGTTAGTGTATGACCTTAATGCCAAAAGGGCGAATAACACGCCGATTCCGGCAACGATTACCCAGGAAATTATAGATGCGCGCCAATTGAAAATCTTGGATATAAGCGCCATTGTGTAGGAGCATATTGCCGCACCCACGTATGTGAAGGTGTTGCAGATTCCGCTGGTCGTAGCCGCCTTGCCGTACTTTGAAAAATGACCGGGCAGGCAGGAAATAAAGAGGAAGTTGCAGCCCTGCATGCAGGCGCAGATGGTACAGGTGAGAACAAGGCATATAACGCGAGATACGATAGCACCCGAGGTTATAAGGAATACAATCGGCAGAGCAAGAAGCATTACCGTCACGAAGAATATAATCGCTCCGAGAGTTTCGTTTTTGAAAAATCTCGTTTTATGAAGCGCGGTCGTAGCAGAAATCGCAACGATTGCGAAAACGGGAAGTGCAACCGACAGAAGTATGGATTCAGATGCATCGCGTCCGAAGGCTTCGGAGTAAAGAGTCGGGAACCAGGACTCAATGCCGTCCTTCAAAAAGCCCATCATTATAATACAAACGAATATGTAAAGTATTCCCGAGCGGCGAAGGAGCGAAAAATAGCTTTCGCACGCGCCCTTTTCCAAGACCTTCTCTGTCTTCGGAGCAGGGGACTTTACCGCATCCTTCGGTAGAATCAAAATAAGCGAGACGACGAAAAGCACAATGGCGAGAACAGCAAGCACCGTAGCTGAGAAAAATACCGTTTTCCAGTCGAAGTAAAGAAGACATACGGGAACGTAAAGGTAGAGAATTACCGTTGAAAAATGCGCTGCAGACGTCACGAGGAAATTCGCCCTTACAAAACGCTCACTGTCAAGGTTATCCGAAAGTATTCTTACTATCGGAGGCCAAAGCATCGCTTGAGCAAATCCGTTGACCGCCCATACGGGTATCATTGCGTATCCGTTTGGCATAAAGGGTAAAAGGAAATTGCAAAGCGCGGTAGTGCCGAGACCGAAAAATATAAGATAGCTTGGCTTTAATCTGTCACCGAGAAATCCGCTTATCAGCTGTCCGAGACCGTACGTAATGAAAAGCGCAGTTTCAATAGTGCCGCAGGTAATCTTATCAACAACACCGGAGCTTATCATGCCTGCCATTACTACGGCGAAGTCCTTGCGAGAAAAATAGCTTATAAAGTAAACAACCGAACAGAGCAAAATAAGATAACACTTTTTGCTTTTCAACTTTGACATTGTGGCCTCACATGAAAATATCTTAAATAATACATTGATTTTAGCACATTGAAGGAGCAATTTCAATACTTTCCGAAAAAATAAATTAAAACAAAGCGAAACGTGAGGAAAACGAAAGAGAAGTCCGCGCCTTAGAATATTTTTCGCGTTTTATTGGAAAAATAAGCGAAAAGATAAAGTTAATAGCGGGAGGGTGTCGTATTAAAATGAGCGTATACGGAAGAGCGGACGGGATACTTTCAAACGTATTTTGCGGAATAAAGTGTAAAAAAATCAAAAAGAACGCGTTTTTATTTTTGACGGGCGGCATTGGATACGGACTTATAGAAATTGCTTACAGAGGTTACACGCATCCCACGATGCTGGTCGCAGGGGGTATTTCTTTTATTTCCTTTTCTTATATAGCCGAGCATTTTAGGGAGAAAAGCCTTGCATTTAAGGCGGCGCTCGGCGCTCTTTCGGTTACCGCCCTTGAGCTGCTCTTTGGCACTGTGCTTAATTTGCTTTTCAAAAAGGACGTCTGGGATTACAGTCGCCAACCCTTCAATTTTTTGGGACAGATATGTCCGCTTTTTACGCTTTTTTGGTGGGTGCTTTCCCTTATATTCATACCTTTTGCAGAGTTAATCGGCAGAAAAATATAGAATGTAATGATGCAAAAAATACCGTCATTGACTCGTAGTTTACAGAATATTTACAAAAATATTGACAATTTCAAAATAATAATTTATAATATTATTCAATTGGAGCAAGGCGAAACTGTATAGCAGCCTCTGTTTTCAAAATCTTTATAGGAGACTTACAAATGGAAAACAAAAATCTTGAAAAACGTTACGGACTGTTTACCGCAATTTGCATGGTTGTCGGTATAGTAATCGGCTCCGGCGTTTTCTTCAAAGCGCAGAATATTCTTCAGCACACTAACGGCAATATGCTTCTCGGAATACTCGCTTGGATTATCGGCGGTGTCGTTATGGTAATTTGCGCTTACAACTTCGCAAACCTCGCAACCCGTTATGAGAAGGTTAACGGAATAGTTGACTACTCGGAAGCTGTAGTAGGTGACAAGTACGCGTATGCGATGGGATGGTTCGTTTCGACCATCTATTATCCCGCTATGACCTCGGTTCTTGCTTGGGTTTCCGCGAGATATACACTCGTTCTCTTCAATCCCGCGGCGGACATAACAAGCGGTCTTTGCATGGCTCTCGGTGCATTCTATCTTTGCCTTGCTTACGTGGTTAACATTATTTCCCCGAAAATTGCGGGAAAATTTCAGGTTAGCGCAACCGTAATCAAGCTTATACCTCTCGTTATAATGGTGATTGTGGGAACTATTGCAGGTCTTATCAACGGCAATACCGTTGAGGCTTTCGCAAAGGTGACTTCGTCCGCCGGCGGCGGATTCGGCAGCGTTCTTGCGGGAATTGCGGCTGCGGCGTTCGCATATGAGGGCTGGATAATTGCGGCAACGATTAACGCAGAGCTTAAGGATTCAAAGAAGAATCTCCCTATCGCTCTCGTATTCGGTACTCTTCTTATCGTAGTTATTTACATCCTTTACTTTATCGGACTTTCCGGCGGCGCTTCGGTTGACGTGCTTCAAAACGAAGGCGCAACCACGGCGTTTACGAACCTCTTCGGCAAGGTCGGCGGAACGATACTTACGGTATTCGTCGTAGTTTCCTGCCTTGGAACTCTTAACGGACTTATGCTTGCATCAACGCGTTCCTTCTACTCGGTAGCGGTAAGAGGCCGCGGACCTAAGCCCGAGATGCTTAGTGAGCTTGACAGCAAGACCAAGATGCCCGCGAACTCCGGCGCGATTGCGCTCGTTGTTTGCGCAGCGTGGTTCTTCTACTTCTACGCGGCAAATCTCACGACACCCGTCTTCGGCGTTTTCAGCTTCGACTCGTCCGAGCTTCCGATCATTACAATTTACGGAATGTATATTCCTATCTTCGTTATGTTTATAAAAAAGGAAGGCAAAAAGGATAAGTTTAAGAACGTCTTTATGCCTCTACTTGCAATTATAGCTTGCGCGTTTATGGTATTCGTCGCTATTTACGCTCACGGTGTAATGCCTTATAAGGCTGCGAAGGCTGTAGGTGAGTTCTCCTTCCCGACGCTCTTCTACCTCATCGTATTTGCGGTAATTATGGGAATCGGCGCACTCTTCTACAAGAAGAAAAACAAGTAAACAAGCTAAAAGAAGAGAGCCGTTTGCGAAAAAGCAAACGGCTCTTTTATATGTCAAAGCTATCCCGAGCAACAAAAACAACCGAACCCTTATGCTTTGTGTCTTTAAGGACACAAAGCAATGAATTGCCCTTGTGGGCGTGAATTGGCTTGCGCCATGAATTGCACCTTCGGTGCATGAATTGCCTTCGGCATTAAAAAACAGGGCAATTCAATTCATGAAATCGGTAGATTTCAAATCATGAAGCCCTAAGGCTTCAATTCATGACGGCTTGCCGTCAATTCATCGATCCGCATTTGTGTCCACAAAAGCAGTGCTTGCAAAGAAAAGAGGACGAGGAGTATTAAACACTCTTCGTCCTTTTTCTGCCGGTAGGTAACGTATTTTATTAAATTTCAAAAACTGTCCTTAAGAATACGCTCCTTACGGCTCGGTTGTTTTTGTTGCGAAAGAGCAGTAAAAAGGTGTGTAAAGTGGGGTAAGAACGACTAAAAGTACACCAACTGTGCACTCGACAAATTGGAGTTTGAAAATCCTCATATAATGTTTTCTGCCGTTAATCTCAATAAATAAAACTGTCTCAACCATTCCGGCTGTTCTTCAAGAGTAGCATGTAATTTTTGTAGTGTTCTTTTTCCAATGCGTCTATCTAAAACCGCAAACATTCTAACAATAGGATGACTTGAAAAAATGCTCTCCTGTATGTCTTGATTGCGATATATTTCTAAAGCTTCACAAAATTCTTCATCTGTATACTCTGTGCGTTGATTTATAGGATATTTTTTCAACAAGCTCCAGAACTCTGCCCAATATTCACCAATACCGCTTGGATTAGCATTTTTCGTATATCCACTGTCAATAAAATAGGTGTTCACAGTTTCCCAAGAGAAACGTTTTATTTGCTCACTATCTATGCAAACCTCAAAAATATGGCAACCATCCATCCCTACGTATGCTGTACAACCATATCTTATTCTGCCTTGTAATGAATTGGCAAGCATATCTTGTTCAAGATGCTTTCTCATTCCGCTCCATGAACCAAGTATTTTTCCCATAAAGAACACCTCCTCGCCAAATTCTTATTTATCGGTGAGTTTATTATATCATAAATAAAAATGCTTGCTTGCAAGGGCATTTTTATGCCTTGATTCAAGGAGCGCAGGATGCGGAGCATCGAGGCGCAAAGCGCCAAAGACTTGCATAGCAAGGATTTCTGCGCACATTATATCATATTTCTATGAACTTTTCAACCGATTTGGCTTTTCTTTGCTTCCTCCGATGCAAATTTTGAGGGCTGACGAGTCATTTTCGTCAGCCCTCGCTTTATATCATCCCGACAAATTGGAATTTGTAATGCTGTTAAGCGCAGTTATCTACCTAATAGTTGTTCGAGTGCGGGAGTTATCGTATTTGTAAGCACCTCGTATCCTGCGGATGTTAAGTGACCGCCATCGGTCG
>SVRU01000008.1 GCA_015064665.1 Oscillospiraceae bacterium | reverse complement strand
AAATGACCCCAGTTTAATGGAGAAATTCGTAGAATTTCAACCTTATACAGTAATTTCTTAGCTCATTAATTAATTTTTGAGCTTTTTATTTATTTTTCGGTCATTTTTGTTTGCGCCCAAATGCGCCGGCCCCTTTTTGTTTCTTAAATAATCAAGCTCAAAGCGACACCGTGTCGCCGAGCGGAAGTGAGTAAATTCTCGTTGTTTTCGGTAAAGTACCAAAGATTTTTTCGATTGCCAGAGCGTAATAGGAGAGCTGCAGCGAGTGCTTTTTCGCAAGCTTTTTTTGCGCCAAAGCCTTGTTTTCAAGCTCTTCTTTTTTAAGTCTGTCCGTCTTGTAATCCACGAGGTGAAGTGCACCGTCGGAATCAAGAATTATGCAGTCCATAACTCCTTGAAGAAGGATTTTTTCATCCTTGAGAAGCTTCTTTTTTTCTTCGTTTTCGGTGAAAAGAGAGGCGGGGAGCATCACGCTGAATCTGAATTCGCGATACAGCTTTTCGGCTCTTTGCATCTCTCCGTAAAGCTCGGATTTTCTGAACAGCTCAATCTCAGAGAGCCGAACCAGCTCTGCGTTTTCCGACGAAATAAAGCCCTCCTTAACAAGCCGCGAAAGCTCTTCTTCAGCGTCGCTGTCGGCAAATCTTTCGACGTTAAAAAACTGCATAAAATTGTGGGTTGCAATGCCCTCGGCGGAGCTTCTTCTATCCTTGCTTTGAGATATAAAATCGGGCGCTCTCATACTGCTTTCACGGTTGTCGAATTTCTCGCCGTCAATGAAGAGCCGCGGCTCTTCCTCGGTGCCGTCAAGCACCGACGGATAAAGGCTTGATATCGACAGCTTTTCGGGCAAAAGCGTGAGATGCGGACGGGGATATTTATAGGAAAATCTATCCTTAAGACTGTCGTAAAGCTGCAAATCAAAGGCGGGATTTTGACGCGTTGAATCTGCGTCTGTAAGCTTTATTTGGCAATTTAAGCTCTCCCCGTGTGACAATTGAGCCTCGTTTTCACCGTCCTGCGATGCCCAGACGACCTCTGCGTTCGAAGCCGTGAGGAACAAAACGTCGGTAAAGGTTTTTAACTCTCTTACGGTGTAGGGGGATTTATAAATATTTTTAAGCCTTACGCGCTCGTTGAATTCCTCCTGAGACGAGGTTTTCGGCGCGCCTATAATGTAGAGCTTTTCTCTGGCTCTCGTAAGAGCTACGTAGTAGACTCTCAATTCCTCCTCTCTGCTTCTGTCGCAGTTGCGGTCGATTATGACGTTGTAAATCGGGCTTTCAACAAGAGCGAGTCCGCCCGGAATTCTTAATCTCATAGCCACGCCGAGCTCGTCCGAAAACGCAACTCTTGTGCTGCGCTCGTTTCTTGATATAAGGTCGGATGCGGCGTCGGCGAGAAAGACTACGGGATACTCGAGACCTTTGGATTTGTGAACCGTTAAAATCGTTACCGAATTTGCCGCGTCGCTCTCCCTTTTCGATGAAAAGGATGCTCCCGATTCTATAACCGTGTTGACGTAATTTATGAAGTTGTAAAGTCCCTCAAACGAGGAGGATTCGAATTTTTTCGCATAGTCGTAAAGCAGCATCAAATTCTCACGTGAGCCGTCCTTTGCGGTCAGAGCGAAAATTCCGCATTCGTTATAAAGTCTGAGGATAAGCTCGTCGGCGCGCATGCCCTCGGAGACACGGCGGTAGCGGTCAAGCGCGCTTATAAAGTCGGAAAACTTTTTCTCCTCGGGATACTCCTCGGAATACCTTTTAACCGAGTCCCAAAGCGAAAGGGCGCGCATCCGCCTTGCTCTGTAAAGCTCGTCGGGAGTAAACTCGAAAAGGGGTGAGAGCATAAGTCCCGCAAGGTAAATATCTCGCATGGGGTTGTTTATCGCGTTCAAAAGGCAGAGGATCAGCTGAATTTCGGGATTCAGAAAAAAGTTCTTTCCCTCCGACGATTTTACGGGAATTCCGAGAGCCAGAAGCGCCTCGGTGTAGAGTCTGATTCTCCCGTTGTCCTTGCGTATTACTATCGCGATATCCTTTGGCTCGATTTTCTCGCCCGAATTAAGACTTCCTTCGTCAAGAAGTCTTTTTATCTCGGCTGCCGTGTGGAGCGGAGTAAATTCGCGTGCGGTAAATCCGCCGTAGGTTGCGTCGGCGCTGTCGGGAAAAAGGTGAATCTCGGGTCTTTTGTATTCCGGCTCGCCGCCGTCGTAAATCTTTGAAAATTCAAGACGGTCCTGACTTACGTATCCGATGGATTCGCGGCAAAGCGAGAAGGCGCTGTCAAATATTTCGTTTACGAAATCAACTACGCCTCTGTCGCATCTGAAATTCTTCGACATAAATACCGAGGCGGTGTCCGAGCCGTCCGAGGAGTCGATTGGCGGATAGCTGTTTTTCATTTCTGCGAAAATGTCAGGGCGCGCACTTCTGAATCCGTATATCGATTGCTTGATATCACCTACGGTGAATCTGTTCGTCGGTTGGGATATTGCCAGGAAAATCTTGTTTTGCAGGACGTTGACGTCCTGATACTCGTCAATGTAAACCGACGAGTATTTTTTTCTTTCGGATAAAGCGAGCTCGCTTGGATTTTCACCGTCGTAAAGGGCGAGATAGGCGAGTCTTTCTATATCGGAATATTCAAGCATTCCCCGCGCCTTTTTTTCTTCGAAATACAAGGCGTCGAATTTTTCAAGGAACAGGGCGAGGATTCTGACGGTTTTCGCCATTGCCGCGAGATGCTCGCGCCATTCCTTCTCGGTGTATTCGAAATATCTTGCGAAAATCTGCTCGTCAAGAACTCTTTTCATCTCGGCTCTGCTTGCTTGCGCGTCGGCTTGCGCCGCCGTTTTTTCACCTCTCACGGCGGGCAGGGCGGGGAACTTTACGCGGAGAGCCTCTCTCGTCTCGGAGTAGGTTTTTGCCGCTTCAACGCCCGCTAAAATCGTTATATCGGCATCAAGCGCCGCGCGGTATTTGTCGTCGGGCGCAAGCTCGGAGTATAATTTTTCACTCACACGGCGGAAGTGATGCGCCGCTTCCTTCGCCCGCGCTATTGCGTATTCGGTGTAAGGGTTTTTCTCAAGCGCGATATCCGCGTATGAAAAAAGTCTGTCGGAGAAAAGGCGGTAAATCCTCACGCCCTCCTCACAGCTTTTCGACTTCTCGTATAAAAGCTCGAATACCTCCTCAAGTGCCGAATCCTTTTTCACTCCCGCAAGGCAGAATGCAAGCTCTTCGAATTCGGTAGGCGAGCAAAGCTCGCCTGCCTCTCCCTCGTAAATTGCGTCTATAAGCCCCGACAAAACCGAGTGGGTAAGAATCTTTGCTTCAATCGGGTCGGCAATACGGTATTTCGGAGATATGCCGAAGCGCTCGGCGTTGTTTTTTAAAAGGTCGTTGCAAAAGGAATCTATCGTCGATATGCGCGCGGACGGAAGCATATAAAGCTGTTTTTCTATTCGCTTGTTGTCGGGCTCTTCGGCAAGCTTTGCTTTAAGAGCCGTGCTGATTCTCTCGCGCAGCTCGGCGACCGCCGCATTCGTAAAGGTGACGATGAGCATTCTGCCGATATCCTCGGGGTCTGTGCCGTCGGTTATCGAGCGAATTATTCTCTCGGTCAGCGTTGCCGTCTTTCCCGAGCCTGCCGCCGCCGATACGAGAAGCGATTTATCTCTCGTCTCTATTGCCGTGAGCTGTTCTTTCGTGAACACTCTTTTTCCCATATGCTACTCCTGACAGTTATTTACTATTGTCCGTGCTTTGACGGTTTATTTCGCCGAATTGCTTTATTGGCTTTATGGCAAGTCCGTCTTCATACTCGCGCGTCTCGCCAAGCGCAAAAAAACCGTCGCTGTCGTAAAGGGCAAATCTTTCGCCCGCGTCGGCAGACACCCCGATTTTTTTGACGTATATTTCAACGCCGCATCTTGCGAGCCTTGCAAAAAAGGGCGGAAGAGTAACTCTTCTTTCGTTTCTGAATATATACTCAGTAGGAATAATTCTCGCGCACCGCTCTTCGTCGGTCATATTCTCAAGCTCGCCGAGAGTTACGGCGTCTTTAAGGGTAAAGCCCGACGCTTCCATACGGACGAGGGTTTTCATAACCGCTCCGCATCCGAGCTTTGCGCCTATATCGGCGCAAAGGGTTCTGATATAAGTGCCCTTGGAGCATTTTACGTCTATTTCATATTCGCGGTCGTTGATTTTTCTCGCTTCGATGGCGTGCACGGTTATCGGACGCGGCTGTCTTTCAACCGCCTCGCCCCGTCTTGCCATATCGCAAAGCTTTTTTCCGCCCACCTTAAGCGCGGAGTACATAGGCGGAATCTGCTCCGAGTCGCCGAGCATTGAATATATTGCTTCAAAAACCGCCGACTCCTCGGGAATTGCGTCGGATACCGAAAGCTCATCTCCGGTTATATCCTCGGTGTCGGTGGTGATTCCGAGCAAAAGCGTCGCAAGATAGTGCTTGTCCGAGGTCAGCATATATTCGCTTGCCTTTACCGCGCGGCCGACAAGCACGGGCAAAACTCCGGTCGCCATAGGGTCAAGAGTCCCCGTATGGCCGGCTTTCTCAGCTCCGAGCAACCGTCTTGCGCGGCTTACGACGGCAAAGGATGAAATTCCGTCCTCTTTGTTTATTACAATAATTCCGTTTTTCATTAGAGTTAAATCTCCTTTTTTCTATTCTAACATAAATCAAAAAATAATTCAATATTCGAAAAACAATAAATAAAAATAAGAAATAATTCGCTAAAGTATAGACAAATGCCGAAAAGTGTGATAAAATAATATACCCTGTTGAAGCTTAGCCGTACGGCTGAGCCAACGTGAAAAACAAATTCGGAGGTAAATATGAAGGCCGTTGTAACCGTAACGGGCAAGGATAAGGTCGGTATTATAGCTATGGCAAGCGCGGAGTGCGCAAAGTACGGAGCGAATATCATAGATATCAGCCAGACCGTTTTGAACGAATATTTTGCGATGATAATGATGGTATCGCTCGAGGGGCTTACCGTGGACTTTTCTGCGTTTGCCGACGCGATGGCCAAAGCGGGAGGAGAAAATGGAGTTGACATCCGCGTAATGCACGAGGATATCTTCAACACCATGCACAGAATCTGATATGCTTAATACCCTTGATATACTGCAAACCATAAGAATGATCCGCGAGGAAAATCTAGATATACGTACCGTCACTATGGGTATATCTCTTTTTGACTGTATAAGCGACGATCCCGCGCGGCTTGAGATGAAGATCTACGATAAAATCACGAGGTCGGCAAAGGATCTCGTTTCGGTTTGCTCGGAGCTTGAACGCACCTACGGCATACCTATCGTAAACAAAAGAATATCCGTAACGCCGATATCCTACGTCGGCGCGGGGCTTTCTCCCGACGGATTCGTAAGACTTGCAAAGGTGCTTGAGCGCGCCGCGCGCGAGCTTGGCGTAAACTTTATCGGCGGATATTCCGCCCACGTTCAAAAGGGCGAGATCTTAGGGGCGAAAAACCTTATAAAATCCATTCCCGAAGCCCTTTCGGAAACCACGATGGTCTGCTCGTCGGTAAACGTGGCTACGACTAAGGCGGGCATCAATATGGACGCCGTTCGCGAGATGGGCGAAATTATAAAGAAAACCGCGTATCTCACCCGCGACAACGGCTCTATCGGATGCGCGAAGCTCGTCGTGTTTTCAAACGTTCCCGAGGATAATCCTTTTATGGCGGGCGCGCTTCACGGTATCGGCGAATCCGACACGGTTATAAACGTAGGCGTCAGCGGCCCCGGAGTCGTCGCGGCAGCGGTAAAAGAGGCGGGGGCGTGTGATTTTTCGGCTCTTGCGGACACTGTTAAGAAAATTGCCTTCAAAATAACCAGAGTCGGACAGCTTATTGCTGCCGAGGCATCGTCGCGCCTTGGCGTAAATTACGGTATCGTCGACCTCTCTCTCGCACCGACGCCGGCGGCGGGGGATTCGGTTGCGGAAATCCTTGAAAATATGGGACTTGAAAGGTGCGGAACTCACGGCACGACTGCCGCCCTCGCCATGCTTAACGATGCGGTGAAAAAGGGCGGAGTTATGGCATCGAGCCACGTCGGCGGACTTTCGGGAGCGTTTATTCCGGTGTCTGAGGACAGAGGTATGATAGACGCGGTCAAGGCGGGCACTCTTACGCTTGAAAAGCTTGAGGCGATGACGGCTGTTTGCTCGGTCGGACTCGATATGATTGCCATCCCCGGCGACACCGAAGCAAGCACGATTTCGGGCATAATTGCCGACGAAATTTCGATAGGCGTTGTAAACAATAAAACCACCGCGGTCAGAGTTATTCCCGTATACGGGAAAGACGTCGGTGAATCGGTCGAATTCGGCGGTCTTCTCGGCTATGCTCCGATAATGCCCGTTAAGCGCGAATCCTGCGCCGATTTTATTTCGCGCGGCGGAAGAATTCCCGCGCCCATACACTCGCTCAAGAATTAATTTCCGTTTTTGTCGGAAATTTCAGCTTTAAGATACTGCGTCAAAACGCGGTGCCCGTCCTCTTTTTAAGCCTTGTAAAATAAATTTTTCCTTTATTGTCCATATATAGTAAATATTTCTATATTTTTTTTACGATAATATGTAATAAAAGGGTTGACAAACCAAAATTGTCGTGATATAATGTCTTTAACTGGAGTGAAATATACTCGTCGTTATTGGCTAATGCTCCAATTTTCGGTTTGGGAGGTGCGAAAAAAGGAATTGAGAATCCTTGCCGATGGGATTTTCAAATAGCTACGTTCGGCAGCGATACGACTTTTAATATTTTATTTTAAAAAATTTTTTATACAAAGGAAGGACAAAAAATGAAACACAACAGTGTTTGGGGAAAAATTCTGCTCCTCGCATTGAGCTTCATTATGGCTTTCTCAACCCTCGTTTCGTGCACGAAGGATGATATTAAGGCACTTAACGATAAGGATGCTGAGATCCAGGAGTCTCTTACGACGACCGCAGAAGACCTCGCAAAATTGAAAACTCTCGTAAATCAGGTTAAGGCAACCGCTGACGCGGCAGCTGCTAAGACTGCTCTCGACGAGGCTCTCGCAGCTCTCGAAGAGATCGAGGCTACCGCAGGTGCTGCTGCTACCAAGGCAGCTCTTGATGCTGTAGCGGCTGAGCTTAAGACGGCTCTCGAAGCTAACGGCGCAAGCGACGCAAGCGTAAAGGCTGCTCTTGAGACTACCATCGCAGGCGTTAAGGCTACTGCTGATGCTGCTGCTACAAAGGCAGACCTTGATTCCACAATTGCAAATCTTAATGCTGCTAAGACTGCTCTTGATGCTGCTGATAAGACAAACAAAGAGGCTATTGAGGCTGCAGTAGCTGCATTCAATGCTGCTAAGGCTGAGCTTGATGCCACGATCGCAGGTATTCAGGCAACCGCCGGCGCTGCTGCTACTAAGGCTGAGCTTGAAGCTGCTGTTAATACTCTCGACGCTGCAATCAAAGGCGTTGACGATAAGGCTAACGCAGCTGCTACTAAGGCTGAGTTCGAGGCAGCCAAGGCCGAGCTTGATGCTGCAATCGCAGGTGTTAAGGCAACCGCTGAGGCTGCTGTTACAACTGAGGCTCTTACCGCTGCTATCGATGCAGCTAAGACTGAGATCCAGGGCAAGATCGATGCTCTTACCACAAGAGTAAACGAACTTTCCACCTCTCTTGACAATAAGTATAACGAACTTTCCGCTGCTATCGCAGGCAAGGCTGATTCCGAATACGTTGAGCAGCTTGCAGCTCAGCTTGCAGAAATCAAGGCTTCTCTTGATTCCATCGTTGCTGAGGATGGCGTTATCGAGTTTGTAAACGAATACAAGAAGGCATCTGAGATGCTTAAGATCGACAGTGAAGATAACGAATATTCACTTGTTGACTGGGCAGCTCTCGTTGCAAGCGTAAAAGAAGAAAATTACGTTAGCGATGTTTACGAAGCATTCGAGCAGAAAGAAGAAATTCTTCACTTCTTCCTTAACCGCGCAGTTTCCCGTGATGAAATCAAGGGTTACTTCGCTGAACTTCAGGCTTACATCAACAACTCCGAAACAATGCCTACCTTCGAGCAGACTCTCGAAAAGATGGTTCTTTCCTTCGAGTGCGGCGAGACCTACCTCGTTGTTAACGATGCTACCGCTGACACCATGACCAAGATGGGTGAAGCTCACGTAGGCGCTGTAAACGCAGGACTTAATGATACAACCCTTACCGCAAGATATAACAAGATTGTTTTAGCTTACGACAACCTTCTTGCAGCAGAAGCAGCTTCGGTTACAATCGAAGGCTACATAGATGCAATCGATGCTCTTATCATATATGAGGACAGTAATGATGCAATCTCCACTGCTGTTGACGCATTCTCTAACTTCTACGTTGAATACTTCCAGAATAAGGCTGAGCACAAGGATTACTACGAGCAGGGCAAGGATGATGCACAGCTTGCAGCAACTCTTGTAGAAAATTATGATGATATGGTCGCAGCTGAAACAAGATATTATAAGATTGTTGATGCTTGGGATAACAAAGTTGTTCTTAGCGAGCTTGCTCTTGGCTGGGCTACCGCAAGACCTCTTTACACCGACGCTGAATCGCTTGCAGCTGAGCTTGCAGCGGTAAATGCTTGGATTGAAGAATACGAGCTTGAAACCGAGAACGTACAGAAGATGTACGCGGTTGAGTATGAGCTCATTACAAAGTCCAGCGCATATGCTGACGCTATGGCAGGCTTGTACGATAGCCATGCAGTTGAAGCGCTTAACGCTCGTATCGCTGCTCTTATCGCAATCGAAGATAATCTTCTTTACAACTCTCTTGCTGAGGCTGAGGCAATCGTAGATCTTGTTGAAGCTCTTGAAGTAGCAATCAAAGACGTTGAGAATTACGATTCCGCTATTGACGGAAACTTCCTTGCAATGGTTACCGAGTATGCAGAGCTTGTGACAACCTACAGCCGTCTTGGAGAGCTTGTTAATGCAAAGGATGCAATCGATGATCTCGCTGATGATATCGCTGCATTCTGGGATGCTGACGAGGCTAAGTATGTAGTTGGCTTCTCTAACTACGATGCAATCAAGGCTATCAAGGCTGTTAAGGATGGCTCCGACGCTCTCATCGCAGGTATTGATTGGGTATGCGAGCACTACAATATCGCAGTATCCGACGTTGAAAACAGCAATTACATGCTTATCGTTGATGCTACTCAGAAGGCTTATAACGACCTCTTCGCAGCTTATGAGGAGCTTACCGCTGAGCTTCGTGAAGCATACGATACTGCTATGGGAATTCTTGATAATCCCGCATACAACGCACTTTATCCCATCTCATACGCTAACGAGTCTATCAGAGCTATCAAGATCGTTAAGGAAGCAGTTCAGAAGTACGGTGTTGCAGATGCTGACATCAATCTTCCCGGAACCGTTGACGGTGACGTTGAAGTTAACTTCACTACTCTTCTTCTTAAGCTTTCCAGCGTTGCTACTAACATCGCGGCTAAGGGCGCTGAAGCAGAGGCTGCTTACGCTGCTGACGTTGCTGCTCTTATCACCGCTATGGCTGAGCTTGATGCTAAGATCCTTGATAACAAGGCTGCAATCGACGCTGCATACGATGCAATCGTTGCATGGGCAGTTGATTATCTCGGCGTAGCTGCAGACGTTGCTGACGCTGACCTTCAGGCTGCTGTTGACGCTGTTCAGGGCATGAACAAGTACGACGGTGCAAACAACGATAAGGTATTTGCTCTTCTTACATCGGCTGATTGCGCTAAGGTAATCACTGCTAAGAATACCGCTAAGGCTACTTACGATGCAGCTAAGGCTGAGTGGGATGTTCTCCTTGTTGAGATTGACAGACTTACTGCTATGATCGACGCTGAGACCTACTCCATCCATACTAAGGATGCATTCGCTGCAGCTGAAAAGGCTTACAACGAATACCGCGCTAAGTATTACGCAACCGGTTCTGCTCTTGCATACTTCAATGAAATCAATGAGAAGGCAGACTTTGATACTACTTACGCTGCATTCAACGCATTCTATGCTGATGCAGAGGCTGCTCTTCTCGCTATCAAGACTGAAATCGGCAAGCTTCCTACTGACCTTGCAGATTACAAGGATATGACCAAGGCAAACGATGCTCTTACCGTAGCAAACGGCATACTCGATCTTATCGCTCAGTTCAATGCTAAGTACGATAAGGACGATGCATGCAACGCATGGTTTGTAACAGACGAGTATGATTACATCCTTGACGCTAACAAGGCTAAGAACATGGCTCTTACTATGATCGAGGCTAACACTGCAGGCTTGACTGGTGTTGACTACGACTTCATTCACAGCTTCTACGTTGTAGATATGATTTCGAATGCTGAGACCGTAGCTGAGGCTGAGGGTTACTACTCACTCGCAAAAACTGATATCGCAGCTAAGGTTAATCCTTAATTCCGATATAAGTAAACGATAAAATTTCAGAGCGGCACGCACGGGCGTGCCGCTCTTTTTACGCTTTGCTTGGTTTTTCATTTGCGTTATTATATATAATAATGAAGAGTTTTACTCACAGACGGACAAAAATATACCGCCTAAATATCGCAAGTTTTGGTTTTAAAATATAAAAACAGAGTCTTTTCGCTTTTAACCTCGAAAGGACTCTTTTTATTCCTTTCTTTCCTCTTTTTTCGCCAAGCTTTTCCGAGCTTTTTTGCGCGTAAAGTGATATAAAATATAGTTAAAATATAAAACTAAATATTTATTATATACGGAGGAGATAAGGACTATGGAAAACAAAAGGACCGAAAAAGCCGGATTCTTTGAGGGGATCGGCGTTATGATAAGAGAGGGGGTGGAAAGACGAAAAAAAGAGCCCGCGTCTTTGCTTTTTGATGCTGCGGTTCTGATAATTGCGCTTGTATTTTCTCGTTTTCATATCGTTTTCGGCGCATATCCGCTTGCTGTCGCATTCGTTGCAATGCTTCCGCGCGGTGTTTGGCTTGCGGTTATCGGCGCGATTGTCGGCTCGCTCACGCTTGGAAATATTGGCATTATTAACGCGATTATTATAGTTATAGTGGTATTTTTGCGAGTGATTATTGCGGGCGGTGACAGAAATGAGGACGGCTTTCTTTTTTGCGAACCGCTCGTTCTAAGAATATCGTCGGCGTCAATCGCTTCGTTTATCGGCTCGGCATACGAGGTATTGCTCCGTGGATTTTCGTTAACCTCTATACTCTACGCATGCTCGTCGGTGCTTCTGACGGCAATATTTACCTTTGCTTTTTCGGGCATTCTTGATAGCGGAATATCCTTTTCGGACTTCGTAAACGGGAAAAAAGAGTTGTTCAGCGTGGTAAAAAGGGATAAGGAAAGGTTTGAGATTTACATATTTCAAGCAACCTTTTTGCTCTTCGTTTTCCTTATTTCAATATCGCTTAAGTCCTACAATATTCTCGGTATCTCGCCCGCTTACGTGTTTTCCGCCTTTATAACTCTGCTTGTGGCGCGTAGGTTTGGGTGCATTCGCGGCGTTGCGGTCGGTTTCGTTTCATCCCTCGGTATTTCAAGTCTTTATTCGGTCGGTTTTGCTCTCGTCGGTCTTGGCGCGGGATTGCTTTTCAGCGCGGGAATGGCGTACGCTTACGTTGGCGGCGGAATTCTTCTTTCGGTATGGTGCGCATATTCGGGCGGAATACTCGGTTTTCTTTCGGCGTTCCCGGAATATTCGATTGCTTCGATGCTTTCCGTACCTCTTCTCCGTAAGATTCAAGCAGCTAAGTCAACCACCGAAAGCGAAATTCCAAAAAGCCGTGAGGCGCAGGATATGGTAACCGCTACCGCCCTTGCTTACAGAACCTCGCGTGCGGCGGGTCTTGACGGACTTGAAAACGCCCTGTCCGACGTTGCCGCTTGTCTGCATAGGCTCAGCTCCGAGGAGGGAGCCGTGACACTTCCGGAATACAGAAATATTTCAATAAGCTGCGTAAAGGCTTTTTGCCGTGAATGCCAAAGCTATCAGAGCTGTATTGAGCAAAACCCCGCGCCGTGTGTCGAAAATATTGAAACGATAGCCCAAAAGCTATATAAAAAGGAGCGCCTTTTCCCCGACGACACGTCAATTGCGCCTAAGTATTGCCATAATACAACCGCCTTGTTCGAGGATATAGAGCGCGCCTGCGCCGAGCTTGAAGCCGAACGCTTCAAAAGCCGTAAAATCGAAGCAATTGCAGAGGAATACGAGCTGTTTTCAAAGCTTCTTTGTGAGTCGAGAAGCGCAATTGAAAAGGAAAAGGTGCAGGACGTTGCTCTTTCGGACAAGCTTGAAGATGTTTTTTTGCGCGCAGGTCTCAGCAACGGCGCAATAATGGCGTTCGGCGACAGGAAAAAATATTTTGTCGGCGCGGGTGAAGACACGGACGGAAGCCTTATAACCTCTGCCGAATTGCACAAGGGAATAGAGGAGGCGGCGGGCGTAAGGCTCGGCGTGCCGGATTATTACAGAAAGGGAGACATCGCTCTGTTTGAGTGCGCCGCCGCTCCGATGTTTACGGTTGATTTTGCGACGGTTGGAAAGCGGTCGGGTGAAGAGGAGATTTCGGGCGACACCGCAATTTCCTTTGAAAGCTGTGACGGGCACTTTTATTCTCTGATTGCCGACGGAATGGGCTCTGGTGATGCCGCGCACATAACCTCTCATTTTACGGCAGAGTTTCTGTCGCGTATGCTTGACAGCTCCTGCACCAAAAATACGGCTTTTCATATATTGAATCACATTATCAAAAGCAGAAACGAGGAATGCTCCTCAAGCGTTGACCTGTTTGATTTTGATCTTATGACGGGTGATGCGCTCTTCTTTAAATGCGGCGCGGCACCTTCATACGTAAAAAGAAATAATTCAATCTTCCGTATTCGCTCCGAAACGGCGCCGCTCGGCCTTCTGAAAACGCTTGATGCCGAGCGCATCAGAGTCGAGGTCAAAAGCGGGGATTACATAGTTATGCTCTCTGACGGCGTAAGCCAGTCAACCGAGGATTCCGCATGGCTTCTTGAATTTTTGGCAAAAGAGCCAACGGTTGATATACGCGAATACGCCGAAGAGATTCTTACGTCTGCGATAGAGCATTCCTCGGGCTGTGACGATATGAGCGTTTCTGTCGCAAGGATAATAAAGCTTTAATCAAATTTACACAGAAACTCCACTGTATTCGAAAATAGCTCGGTTATTTGGAAAAACATTTCCAATTATCTCTGAATTTAACGATGGTTATTGCTATAAAGCTCCACTCTGTAACTAATAATGCTCGGCAATCACGGGACGCCGAGTGCACCGTCCACTGCAATTCTAAGGCTTCTTCCGGGAGGGAGCTCCCGACGGAGTCGGGTGAGGGAGAATGCGGATGAAATGCTCGGCAATCATAACTCAACTAGCAAGCCATTCCCTGCGATTCTAAGCCTTCTCCGGTTGGAGAAGGTGTCATGAGCATGCGAATGACAGATGAGGTGTAAAGAGGTGAAGATAATTAACAAAGCAAAAGGTTAGATAACGCTCCACCTCATCCGCTTCACTTCGTTCAGCACCTTCCCCCGCTGGTGAAGGCTTGGCTAAGCTTAGAATAAAGAGCGCATAGCGGTTTCGAATTGCTCATTCTTGCCTGGCCGATCGCACAACCTTTTCGTTAATCAATTTTCCCGCCGTTTTTCGCGCGAAGGCGTTTTGGCGTTGATTTGTACCGTCCGCCGTGGTATACTTATTATATTGAAATATATCTTCTTGAAAGGCGGTGCGGATATGTTTGATATTGCTATCATCGGCGCGGGCGTTGTCGGCGGCTTCGTTGCCCGTGAGCTGTCAAAATATAATCTTAAAATAGTACTTCTCGAAAAAATGGGTGACGTTGCAATGGGCGCCACCAGAGCAAACAGCGCGATAGTCCATGCGGGCTTTGACGCTAAAGAGGGTTCTCTTAAAGCGAAGCTTAACGTTCGCGGCTCCGATATGATGGAGGGGGTTGCGCGCGAGCTTGGCGTTAAGTATTCAAGATGCGGCTCGATCGTCGTCGGTTTTTCCGAGGAGGACAGAAAAACTCTTCTTGAACTGAAGGAGCGCGGTGAGAAAAACGGTGTGCGCGAGCTTTCGGTCGTGTCAAGAGACGAGCTTTTGAAAATCGAAAAAAATATTGGCGAGGGAGTTACCTCGGCTCTTATTGCTCCCACGGGTGCTATAATTTGTCCTTACGAGCTTTGCATGGCTGCCGTTGGAAACGCTATGGATAACGGCGCTCGTCTTATGCTTGATTTTGACGTTCGTAAAATAGAAAAAATCGGCGAAGGATACGAGGTTTTCTCCGAAAATAAGTCTGTAAAGGCTAAGATAGTTATAAACTGCGCGGGAATCTATTCCGACGAGATTGCAAGGATGGTCGGCGACGATAGCTTCTCGGTAAAGGCGCGCCGCGGCGAGTATATGCTGCTCGATAAGGAGTGCGGCGGTCTTGTCAGCCATACCGTTTTCCGCTGTCCTTCAAAAATGGGCAAGGGTATTCTCGTTTCTCCGACGGTTGACGGCAATCTTATTCTCGGTCCTACCGCAGAGGATATAGACGATAAGGAGGATACAAGAACGACCGCCGAAGGTCTTGATTCGGTGCGCAGACAGGCGGCTGAGCAGGTTTCGGGCATCAATTTCGGCAAGGCGATCACCTCCTTTACCGGTCTTCGTTCAACCGGCTCGACGGGAGATTTCATTATAAATATAAAGGATGGCTTCGTTAACGTTGCCGGAATCGAGAGTCCCGGACTTTCCTCGGCTCCCGCAATCGCGGAATACGTTGCCGAGCTTATTGCGGGCGAGGGTTCCGTTGCGCTTGAAAAGAGGGATGATTTTAATCCCGTAAGACGCCCCGCTCACTATTTCCGCGAGCTTTCGATAGACGAAAAGAATGAGGTTATTAAAAATGACCCTGCCTTTGCTCATGTTATCTGTAGATGCGAGATTGTCACGGAGGGCGAAATTCTTGAGGCTATCCGCACAAATCCGAAGCCGCGTGACGTTGACGGTGTTAAGAGAAGAACCCGTGCAAGCATGGGAAGATGTCAGGGCGGATTCTGCACGCCTTATATAATTGAGCTTCTTTCTTCCGAGCTTGGATGCGATTATGACAAAGTAACCAAGTTTGGCGGCGAATCCTATATCAATCTTGGAAAAACAAAGGAGATAGAGTGATGACCGAGCGTTTTACAAAAAATCTCGTTATCGTCGGCGGCGGTCCTGCAGGCATGGCGGCGGCTGTTGCAGCTTACGAGGCGGGCGAGCGTGACATTCTTATACTTGAACGTGACACGGCTCTTGGCGGAATATTGCGCCAATGCATACATAATGGCTTTGGTCTTCACCGATTCGGAGAAGAGCTTACAGGTCCTGAGTATGCTTACAGATACGAAAAAATGGTAAGGAATTACGAAATTCCTTTTATGCTTGACACCATGGTAATCGACATTGATCAAAACAAATGCGTTACCGCTATGAATAAGGAGCGCGGAATTTTTATAATTGATGCAAAATCTGTTATTCTGGCAATGGGCTGCCGTGAGCGTCCCAAGGGAGCTCTTAATATTGCAGGCGTGCGCCCTGCAGGAATTTATACAGCAGGTACGGCTCAGAAATTCGTAAATATGAAAGGATATATGCCGGGGCGCGAGGTTGTAATTCTCGGCTCGGGTGATATCGGTCTTATTATGGCGCGCCGTATGACGCTTGAGGGCGCAAAGGTAAAGGCAGTTTGCGAGCTTATGCCTTACTCGGGCGGTCTTGCAAGAAATATAGAACAGTGTCTTAACGATTTCAACATTCCGCTGAAATTAAGTCACACGGTTGTGGATATACACGGCCGCGACAGACTTACGGGCGTAACCATTGCCGCGGTTGACGAAAACAGACGCCCGATTCCCGAAACCAAGGAATACATTCCTTGTGACACACTTCTTTTGTCCTGCGGACTTATACCCGAAAACGAGCTGACTAAGGGTGCGGGAATTCCGCTTGACAGAGTGACGGGCGGTGCCGTGGTTGACGGCAGACGCGAAACGGGTATTCCCGGCGTTTTCGCTTGCGGAAACGTGCTTCACGTCCACGACCTCGTTGACTACGTTTCGGAGGAGGCAGTAATTGCGGGAAATGCTGCCGTTAAATTTATTCGCGGCGAGTCGGAAAAGCCGCTTGATATCGAAATCAAGGCTGACGGAAAGGTAAGATACACCGTTCCGCAGAAAATAAAGACGGCGGAGGATACCAAGATTTATTTCAGAGTTGCGGACGTTTTCCGCGATAAAAAGGTCGTCGTTACCTCGGGCGGAAAGAGCCTTATTTCACGGAAAAAGCAAAAGCTTGCTCCCGGCGAGATGGAAACGGTTACTTTGACACGGGATATGCTGCTTGATATCGGCAGCGGAATAATAGAGATAGGACTCGGTGACTGATATGAAAGAGAGAATTTTAACATGTATAGTTTGTCCTCGCGGATGTCAGCTTACCGTAAAGTTTGACACGGACGGGAAAATTTCGGATATTTCGGGTTACGGCTGTAAAAGAGGAATAACCTATGCCGAAAACGAGTGTACGCACCCGATGAGGACGGTTACGTCAACCGTAAAGTGTGAGGGCGGCGCTATAATATCGGTAAAGACATCCGGCACTGTGCCGAAGGAGAGGGTCTTTGACGTTATGCGCGAAATAAACCGCACGCTTGGCGGAGCAAACGTTAAGATAGGCGACGTTGTAATAAAGAACGTTTTGTCGCTCGGCGTTGACGTTGTTGCCACCTCAAGCGGTAATAATTGAGTTATAGTTTTTATTCATCTGATAAATCACGTAAAACCAAATACCAAAAGAGCGAGGGTTAGTATTTTGAGCCCTCGCTTTTGCGTTTTTGCCAAGCAGGCAACGATGTGGCTTAAGGTTACGTTGAAATTACATATTATTTTAAAATAAACCTTTACAAAAAACAGCTATTTTGGTATAATCATACTGACGGTAAAAAGCGAAAGCGAGGATATAGATATGATAAATATTTCAAATGACGGCGAATACAGATACTATTACTTATATCTGGAGAAAGACGGTATTGATCTTTTTACCGTAATATGCCTGCCAAAGGAGGGCGAAAAATTTCCCGTAGTTATTCATAGGAATCCTTACGTAGATAAGGAAGAGCCGATGAGTGAAACGGAAATTTGCGAAAAAAAGCTCCAGTCCTTTTCAAACTATCTGAAAGCGGGCTACGCGGTAGTTTTTCAGCATTGCCGAGGAAGAGGCAAAAGCAGCGGTGACTGTATACCGTTTATTTATGAGCGCGAGGACGGATTGTTTTTGCAAAGCTGGGTAAGAGAACAGCCGTTTTATAACGGTGAAATTTATCTTTGCGGGGCAAGCTACACGGCAACCGTTCATTTCGTTACCGCTCCCTTTGCTTCTGATATAAAGGGCGCGGTTCTTGAGGTGCAGGACTGTGAGCGCTATAATATAAGTTACCGCAACGGATTTTTCAAAATGGGATTGCTCGGCGGGTGGTACGTAAATATGTATAAGGCGAAAAGCAAGCTGAATAAGAGCTATACGACTGATTCGTTCAGACTGCTTCCGTTATCTGATTTTTCCAAAACCGTTTTGGGCGAGTGCGCAGAGGATTTTGACCAAACTCTTCGGCATCCTGATAAAAACGATGATTTCTGGCTTACCAGGTTTGGCGGCGCCGAGGCTCGCGACGCCATAAAAAACGCGGGTATTCCGATTTTGCTCGTAACCGGATTTTACGATATTTACACCGGCGGCGTTTTTGATATGTGGCGCGGTCTTGATGAAAAAACACGCTCGCTCTCGGCTCTTGCGGTGCATCCGTACGGTCATGGCGGCACGGGCGATGCTTTTGAGAACGGAATTCTCGCAGAAGCGTTCGAGGATTACAGGACGCGTTGGCTTGACTCTATTAGAGGAAAATGCAAATCGCCGTTTGATGCGGGCAAGGTTACTTATTACTGCCTATACGATAACAAGTGGCACTCTGACGTCTTTTACGATGCAACCCGTGTGAAGAAAATCGGACTTGGAGAGGGAAGCGTTACTTATAAATACAATCCGTATGCTCCCGCAAGCTTTAAGGGCGGACTTTCGGGTAATTTCGGAGGAGCTGCGTGGCAGGATTGCCCTAATTCAAGATATGATATTATCAGCTTTTATAGCGACGAATTTAGCGAAGACACCTGCATAAAAGGAAAAATCCGCGCAAGCCTTGAGGTTTCGTCCGATTGCGAGGATACCTGCTTTTATATGAGGCTGAGTATTTGCAAGCCTGAGGGCGACTACGGACTTCGCGACGATATAAATCAGATTTCAAACTTTGAAAAAGAGTATAAGTCGGGCGAGCGCCTGCGTATGACTTTTTCCTTTGACGAGCATGCTTTCACTGTTAAAAAAGGAGAGAAAATCCGAATTGATATATCCTCGTCTGCGTATCCTTATTACGTTCCTCACACAAATCGCAAAGGACTGTTTTCCGAGCAGCCTTCGGCAAAAGTCGCGACAAACACCGTGTTTTTAGATAACTCGTATGTGGAACTTCCGGTTTTGTAAGAGCTGTTCTCTCAAATAAAAAGCGATTTTAATAAGCTTGGGGCATTGCGGATTTTACGGTTTGCAATGCCCCGACTTTATTGTAAGCAATTTTTCTTGATTTGTTATAAATAATATGGTATAATAATTAAAAAGATTTTTGGAGGCAGTATGGAAAAGCTTCTTCTCCGCGTTTATTCTTCCGAGAAAATAAGCGCATCGTTTAAAATAATTTCACACGCCTCAACCGTAATCGGCGCGCTTTCTTTTGGCGCGATGCTTTTGCATTGCTATCTTGCCGAGCCGATTTCAGCTCTTAAGCTTTTTTTGGCGCTCCTTTTGCCGTTTTTTATCGTAAGTATTGTGCGTCGGGTGATAAACGCGCCCCGTCCGTACGAGCTTTATTCTTTCTACGATGTGAAGCCAAAGGGGAAAAGCGGTCAGTCGTTTCCGTCGCGCCACGTTTTTTCTGCGTTTGCAATTGCTTCTCTTTCTTTTAGCGTATCTGTTTTGATTGGCATTTTGCTTATAGCTATCGGTATAGCGCTTGCTGTCGCAAGAGTGCTACTTGGTATGCATTTCATAAGAGACGTTGTTGCAGGAGGCATTATTGGTATTATATCAGGAATCATCGGGATTATATTGATATAAAGGGGAATAGAGATGGAAATTCAGATTGATTTTGAAAAGGTGCGTGCTAAGGTTAAGCCTATGCACGCTGTCGGACAACCTCCGTTTACAGGCGGATTTTCCAAATTGGACTTTTCTCCCATACAAATACTGCAGGATGCGAATATTCCTTTTTCAAGGCTTCATGACGTAGGAGGCGCTTTCGGAGGAAATCGTTACGTAGACGTTCCCAACATTTTCAGAGACTTTGACGCGGACGAAAACTCTCCTGAGTCCTATGATTTTGCTTTTACTGATGAGCTTATCAAGGGGCTTGATAAGTACGGAGTAAAACCGTATTTCAGACTTGGAGTTACTATAGAAAATCAAAGCTTTATCAAGGCTTACAGAATACATCCGCCAAAGGATTACGGAAAATGGGCAAGAATTTGTGAGCATATTATAAGGCATTATAACGAGGGCTGGGCAGACGGATTTTATTATGACATAAAATATTGGGAGATTTGGAACGAGCCGGAAAACAGAGAAAGCCCTGCCAAAAATCAAATGTGGACGGGAACGGCAGAGCAGTATTACCAGCTCTATGACGTTGCGTCCAAGCATCTCAAAAGCTGTTTCGGCGATAAAATTAAGATAGGCGGGTATGCAGCTTGCGGATTTTACGGAATATTTTCAGATCCCGAGAAATACGGTTTGTCGGTGGAAAAACGAGAGGGAAGCCGATATAACGGGCCGAAAGAAGAATACCGTGTAAACTTTTTCTTCGGTTTTATGGAGTACATAAAAAAACACAACTCTCCGATTGGCTTTTTTTCTTGGCACACCTACGGCGGTGTTGACACGATTACCGTTGAAGCGGATTTTGTTGATAAGGTTCTTCACGATTACGGATTCGGTGATATTGAAACTCATCTTAATGAATGGAACCTGTCGCACGACAGAACGGTCAATATTGCCACCTCTTACGCTTCGGCTAACGCTATGGCGCTTATGATTGTAATGCAACGCAAGAGCACGGATATGCTTATGTATTACGATGCAAGATACGTTGCCGCAAGTGCATACGCCGGTTTTTACGATATGGTTACCTTTGAGCCATCTTGCGTATATTACGCATTCAAGGCTTTCGGTGAGCTTTACGCTCTTGAAAACGAGGCTGAGTGCACCGTTTTGGGCGAGGGCGTGTATGCTATGGCGGCAAAAAAAGACGGCAAAAAAGCTGTTGTTATCTCTAATATCGGCAAGGAAACAAGTGTAGAGTTAAATGTTTGCGACGGATTCTCGGTTTTTGTTATTGATAAAGAGCATTTAATGACCAAAACCGATTTTAATCCGAGAAGGTTTGTTCTTAACGAAAATACTATAGCACTTATAAAAAATTTCTGACGTGCAGATTATATGAAAGGAAAAAATATGAAAATTACATGGCTTACGCAGGCAGGTTTGCTTTTTGAAAACGAAAATATAAAGATTATGGTTGATCCGTATTTTTCAAATTCGGTAGGCGAACGCAGTCCCGAAAAAAACAGAAGAATTCCCGCTGATATGAGTTTTCTTGACAAAGCCCCTGACGTTATTCTTATAACACACGAGCATCTTGACCACCTTGACCCCGAAACTGTCGAGGCTCTTATCTCTCGCGCAAAGAAGCCTATAACCTTTATGGCTCCCGAAAATGCTTTTCTTAAGCTCAAAAAATACGGAGGAGAGCACAATTACGTAATGCTTAACCCTCATTCTGTATGGAGCGAGAGGGGCGTGACCTTTTATGCCGTTCACGCTGAGCATTCCGATAGAACGGCTGTCGGATTTATTCTCGACGACGGTGAGAGGACCTATTACGTAAGCGGAGACACCCTCTATAATTATGACGTTATTGACGAGGTGCTTGAGCTTGTTGAGGACGGGGTTGATTATGCGTTTCTGCCGATAAACGGCAAGGGCAATAATATGAACGCCAAGGATGCCGCGGACTTTGCATATGAGATAGACGCCAAGTGCGCCGTTCCCGTTCATTACGGACTTTTTGACGATCTTGATCCCGAAGCATTTGATTTCGATGACACCATGATACTTGAGCCGTTCAAGACGGTTGAGATCTAAAATTGAAATATAAAAAAGTGAGAATGTTGTTTTTTGCAGTATTCTCACATTTTTTGTTTGAAAAGTTAATTGACTTTGCGCCACTTTAGGTGTATAATAATACTTGTCCGAGTTGAAAGGAGTTTTCTTTCAGAAAGCAGGGGAAGAGCAGTGCAAATCTGCCGCAACAGCCATTACCGTATTTGAGGGCCGCCTCTTGAGTCGGGTGACCTGCCGGATAATAAAAATCAGTCTTGGGTAAAGGAGACAAAAATGAAAAAAACAAAACTTTTAGCAATTCTCTTGGTTGCCGTAATGATTGCGGCGTCGCTTACGTCCTGTCTTGGCGGTGACGTTGCCGAAACCGGCACAGCAAAAATCGTCGTTGAAAACGGTGAAAATGATTACACGGTATACGACGTTGACCTCTCAAAGCTTGAAAAGCACGACGAGGGTGCGATATCTCTGCTTGAGTACGAAGCATCCCGAGAGGGCAGCACTCTTTATTATAACGTTCAGTGGGGCGGAGGATACGGAGCTTACATAACCTCAATAGGTTCGCTTAATCCCGATGCAACGAAGAATCAGTTCATTGCGCTCTACACCTCGGAAGCGGCAGATTTTGCCGTTCCGACAGAATATGCACCGACGGTCGCTACCGTGAAATACGGTGATATGACACTTACTTATGCAGGTGTCGGACTTTCGTCTATGACTGTAAAAGACGGAACGGTTATTCTTTTCCGTCTTGAATCCTATTGATAGATGGGCTTTTTTGAAAGAGGTTCAAAAAGGACGTCTTCGGCAAAAATTATCGCACTTGTGGGTATTATGGCGGCTACCCTTGAGTGTGCAAAGCTTGCACTGATGTTTTTGCCTAATATTGAGGTTGTTACAATTCTTTTGGCACTCTACGGATACGTTTTCGGAATCTGGGGCGTTGCGGCGGCTTTCGTTTTCGTATGTATCGAGCCGCTTATATACGGTTTTGGAACATGGGTTGTTTCATATTTCCTCTACTGGCCTTTGGTTGCTCTTGTCTTTATGATTTTTGCGCGGCTCAAAATAAAAAATCGGATTGTTTTCACCTTGGCGGCGGCGGTGCTTACCATATGGTTCGGCGTTCTTACGTCGCTTGTCGATATAGGTCTGTTTTCGGGCTTCTTCGACAATTTCTGGCACCGCTTCGGTGTCTATTATCTGCGCGGTATTCCTTTTTACGCGGCGCAATTAGCATGCAACGTCGTGCTGTTTTTGCTGCTTTTCAAGTTCTTAACTAAAAAGCTTGAGGGCGTGAAGAAGCAATTTATATAAAAAGGGTCCGGCGCATTTGGACGCAAACAAAAATGACCGAAAAATAAATAAAAAGCTCAAAAATTAATTAATGAGCTAAGAAATTACTGTATGAGGTTGAAATTCTACGAATTTCTCCATTAAACTCGGGTCATTTTCTATCTCCGTTTTCGCCCTCTCGACGTATGCATATACGCCTTCGGAGCGAAGAACGAAGATTTTCGCTCCAAATCCCCCTATCCCCTTAATAAGTGAGAGGCTAGCTCAGGTTTTTTGAACTTGAGCTAGCCTCTTTTTATTTATAAGCTTAAAATTAAACCTTTTCAACCGATACGGTAACGACCTCGCCGTTTATATTCCATTCCTTAGAGAACTTGAGAGCTCCCTCGGAAACCGAGTCGGCAAGTGTTTCGTCGCATATCTCCTCGGCGTTGCGTTTTGCAACGGCGAGAATGGTATCGTTGCCCGAAAATGCGACACGGATGCGGTCCATAACCTCAAATCCGGAGTCCTTACGCATCGTCTGAATCTTTGAAATTATCTCGCGAACGTTACCCTCTTCAATAAGCTCGGGTGTAAGATTCTTGTCTATAACAACCGTGATGCCCTTGTCGGAGAGCGATTCAAAGCCCTCTTTCTTGGTCATTTCAATAAGAAGGTCGTCGCGCGTGAGTGACACGTCGGCATCGGGAATATCAAGCTTAAGTGCGCCGTTTGCATCAAGCTCGTCCATTGCCGCGTTGCCGTCAACCGCGGAGAGAAGATTTTTGATTTGTCCGAGGAATTTGCCGTATTTCGGACCGACGGTGCGGAGCTGAGGCTTAAAGGAGTAGGTCGTAAATTCTCTTACGCTGTCGGTGAATTCCACGGTCTTTACGTTAAGCTCCTCAGCAATAACCTCAACGAAGGAGGCGTCGGGAGTTTTGTCAGCCTTTACGTACATTTTTGACACGGGCTGGCGGTTTTTGATGTTAGACGCGTTTCTGCAGGCTCTTCCGAGAACGACGACCTTAACGACCTCGTCCATGTTTTCCTCAAGGCTCTTGTCGATAAGCGACTCGTCTGCCACAGGGAAATCGCACAGATGAATCGACACGGGGGCAGACTTATCTACGGAGCATACGAGGTTTCTGTATATATCCTCGGTCATGAAGGGAATCATGGGAGCAGAGATTTTGGATATGGTAACGAGAGCCGTGTAAAGCGTCATATAGGCGTTAACCTTGTCGGTCGGCATGTCCTTGACCCAGAAGCGTTCGCGGCTGCGGCGAACGTACCAGTTGGAAAGCTCGTCAACGAAGTCCTCAAGAACTCTCGTAGCCTCGGTTATTTTGTAATTTGCAAGGTAGTTATCTACCGATTTGACCGTGGAATTGAGCTTTGAAAGAATCCACTTATCCATTACCGAAAGGGTGGCTTTGTCAATCGCGTATTTGGTCGGGTCAAAGCCGTCGATGTTCGCGTAAAGAACGTAGAACGCATATGTGTTCCAAAGCGTACCCATAAACTTGCGTTGTCCCTCGGTTACAGCCTCACCGTAAAAACGGTTGGGAAGCCAGGGCGCTGAGTTTGAGTAGAAATACCAGCGGATAGCGTCCGCTCCGTATGCTTCAAGCGCTTCAAACGGGTCAACCGCGTTGCCCTTGGATTTGGACATCTTTTGTCCGTCCTTATCAAGAACGTGACCGAGAACGAGAACGTTTTTGTAGGGAGCGCAATCGAATATCAGAGTGGATATTGCCATAAGCGAGTAGAACCAGCCACGCGTCTGGTCAACGCCCTCGCTTATGAAATTAGCGGGGAACTGGCTGTCGAATATCTCTTTGTTTTCAAAGGGATAGTGCCACTGAGCAAAAGGCATCGAGCCCGAGTCGAACCAGCAGTCGATAACCTCGCTGACTCTCTTCATCTGTCCGCCGCACTCAGAGCATTTGATAGTTACGTCGTCGATAAAGGGTCTGTGAAGCTCAATGTTTTCGGGGCAGTTGTCAGACATTGATTTAAGTTCTTCGATAGAGCCAATCGAATGACGGTGGCCGCAGGAGCATTCCCATATGTTGAGAGGAGTTCCCCAATAGCGATTTCTTGAAAGACCCCAGTCCTGAATATTTTCAAGCCAGTCACCGAATCTGCCCTTTCCGATGCTCTCGGGAATCCAGTTGACCGTGTTGTTGTTTCTTATGAGACTGTCGCGCACGGCGGTCATCTTTATAAACCAGGTGTCACGCGCGTAGTATATGAGGGGGGTGTTACATCTCCAGCAATGCGGATAGTCATGTTCAAATTTAGGAGCGGAGAAGAGCTTGCCCTCTGCATCAAGGTCCTTGAGAATTACAGGGTCGGCATCCTTGACGAACATGCCGGCATAGGGGGTGTCGGGGGTCATCTCGCCCTTGCCGTCAACGAACTGAATAAAGGGTAGGACGTAGGTTCTGCCAACGCGAGAGTCGTCCTCACCGAATGCGGGTGCTATATGAACGATACCCGTACCGTCTGACATGGTTACGTAGCTGTCCGCGGTTACAAAATGAGCCTTTTTCTTCTGCTTTTCTGCGGCAGCCCCTGTACATTCAAAGAGAGGCTCGTATTCTTTACCCTCAAGCGCTGCGCCGGGCATCTCTTCAAGAATCTCGTATGCCGCTTCTCCCTCTTTTGCAAGGGGGGAGAGAACCGAGTCAAGAAGCTCCTTTGCCATGTAGTAGGTATATCCGTCGGCAGCCTTCACTTTACAGTAGGTGTCCTTCGGGTTTACGCAAAGAGCGGTATTTGAGGGAAGAGTCCAAGGTGTAGTTGTCCAAGCGAGGAAACAAGCGTCCTCACCCTTACATCTGAAGCGGACGATAGCCGAGCGCTCTTTGACGGTTTTATATCCCTGAGCAACCTCGTGCGAGGAAAGAGGAGTACCGCAACGGGGGCAATAGGGAACTATTTTGAAGCCCTTGTAAAGAAGCCCCTTGTTCCAAATCTGCTTAAGCGCCCACCATTCCGACTCGATGAATTCGTTCGTATAGGTTACGTAGGGATCGTTCATATCCGCCCAGAATCCGACGGTTGCCGAAAAGTCCTCCCACATTCCCTTATATTTCCACACCGATTCCTTACAGTGCGAGATAAAGGGCGCGAGTCCGTAGCTTTCTATCTGGTCCTTGCCGTCGATTCCGAGCTTCTTTTCAACCTCAAGCTCAACCGGCAAGCCGTGGGTATCCCAGCCCGCCTTGCGCACGACGCGCTTGCCTTTCATAGTTTGGTATCTCGGAATCATATCCTTTATAACACGGGTAAGAACGTGGCCTATATGAGGCTTTCCGTTTGCGGTCGGGGGACCGTCGTAAAAGGTGAAGTCCTCACCGCATTTTCTCTCTTCAATGCTTTTTTCAAAAATTCGGTTTTCTTCCCAAAACCTTCTCGTTGCCTTTTCTCTTTCAACGAAATTAAGGTTTGTTTCGACTTTCGTGTAAAGTTCTTTCATCTTCTATCTCCGATTTTCAATTTTTACAAATAAAAAACCCGTCCATACGGAACGGGAATCACACCTATACCACCAATTCACATATCAATCAATATGCGTCCTTTAACGCAGGGCGTACGTCCGACCTTACTGAAATTTCGGGGCGGCGACTCGGAAGTGATTTTCGTCGCAGTTATGTGCATCGGCTCACACCGTACCCGACTCGCTGTTCACACTCTGTGCGCTTACTCTCTTCGTCTTGGCTTTTAACAATAAAATTATATTATAAAAATACTATTTTGTCAAGCCTTTTTTTTGTTTTTGAATTTTCTTTAAACTTTGTACTACAGAGTATAAATATTTATTGACTTTAGAGGCGGAATATGGTATATTATTTAATACGGTGGCGGCATTTCGTTTTTGAGGTTTTGATGCCGCTTGCAAAAGGAGTTATTTAAGATGGATTTGATTGATCTTAGGGCGACCGAGGGTATACCCCAAGGCTTGTCGTCCGAGGAGGTTGCGAAGCTTCGCGCTGAGGGAAAAGTGAATATAAGCGACGAGCGCGTCGGCAAAAGCTACGGCAAGATAGTAAGGGATAATCTGTTTACCTACTTTAACCTTATCTGGCTTGTCGTTACCGTGCTTTTGATTTTGTGCGACAGCTTCACGAATATGACCTTTCTTGCTATCGTTATTCCGAATATCGTCATTTCCATTATTCAGGAAATGAAGGCTAAACGGACGGTTGAAAAGCTCTCGGTTACTACCGAGCCGAAGGCAACGGTAATGAGAGACGGGTCGCTTGTCGATATAGATGCCGCCGACATAGTTCTCGGTGACATAATGCTCGTGGAAATGGGCAGACAGGTTTTGTCGGATGCCGTCGTTATTTCGGGATTTGCCGAGGCGAACGAGAGTATGCTTACGGGTGAATCCGACGCTATAAAGAAGAACGTCGGCGATCAGCTTCTTGCAGGAAGCTTTCTTGTCGGCGGCTCGGTTTACGCAAGGGTCATAAACGTCGGCCGAGATAATTATATACACAAAATCGAAAAGGCGGCAAAGAGCTTTAAGGCTCCGACCTCGAACCTTTTCCACGACCTTAACAAGCTTATAAAATCGATAGGAATGTTCCTCATTCCGATGTCGATAGTGCTTTTTATCACTAACTGGATATCGCTTAACGATTCCTACGACGAGCCGTTTATTCAGGCAATACTCAATACCTGCGGCTCTATCGTCGGTATGATACCGTCGGGAGTTTATCTTCTCGTTACGCTTACGCTGACGCTGAGTGTAATAACGCTTGCGAGAAAGAAAACGCTTGTTCAGGATATGTATTCCATCGAGATGCTTGCGAGTGCCGACGTCGTGTGTCTTGACAAGACGGGAACGATAACCGACGGAACTATGAAGGTCACGCACGTAGAGTCGCTTGACGGAACCGATATTTCGGAGATAGAGAGAATAATGTCGCACATCGAGGGAAGCGAGCAGAGCGTAAACAATACCTCAGCGGCGCTGATAGACAGATTCGGCAAGGACGTTTCGGTAAAGATTATTAAAAAAATCCCCTTTTCGTCTGCGAGAAAATATTCAGCCGTTTCCATAGTCGGCCTTGGCGCGTTTTCAATAGGTGCACCGCATTTCGTGCCGTGTCCTATATCGGCACAGCTTGACGCAATGGTTTCCGAGAGGGCAAAGGAGGGTGAGCGAGTGCTGATACTCGTTCGCCATCCCGACGATGAGCTTGAAAGCGAGGGACAGGCGATTGCGCTTATCGCAATAAGCGACAGAATACGTCCCGCCGCAAAGGAGACGATAGCGAATTTCCAAGAGCAAGGAGTAACGCTTAAGGTAATTTCGGGCGACCATGCCGAAACGGTATCGACGATAGCGGCTAAGGTTGGAATAAACAACGCCGACAAATACATTTCGTGCGATAAGATTACCGACGAGGAGCTCGTTGAGTCGGCTGAAAAATACGCGGTATTCGGCAGAGTAACGCCGGAGCAAAAGGTGCTTCTTATAAAAACTCTGCGTATAAATGGTCACACTGTTGCGATGACGGGCGACGGAGTAAATGACACTCTTGCTCTCAAAGAAAGCAACTGCGCGATAGCTATGGCTGACGGAAGCGAAATGGCGAGAAAGGTTTCGCACATAGTCCTTATGAATTCGGATTTCGCAACCCTGCCCGACGTAGTAAGAGAGGGAAGACGGTGCATAAACAACGTGCGTCAGTCCTCCGTGCTTTACCTTATGAAGACGATATTTACAATTATCCTCTCGATTATATCCGCGGTAACGCTTTCGGGTTATCCCTTTGAGCCGAGAAACTTTTTGCTTCTTGAGCTATTCGTTATCGGTATCGCCTCGGTGCTTCTCGCTATCGAACCCAACAACAAGAGGATTGAGGGAAATTATCTGGATACGGTTATAATACGAAGCTTCCCGAACGCCCTGGCAATGCTTGCCCCCGTAATTATTCTTATGATTGCGGAGAAGTTTATTCCGGCAGACGTGCTCGGAAAAACCGTCAGAAATTCCATTTCAATGGCTGTAATTATTCTCGTTGCCTTTATAAACCTCGTTGCGCTGTGCCGTCCGTTTACGAAATGGCGCGCTGCGGTCGTGTCGGCTATCGGCGCTTGCATTGCTATCGCCATACCCGTGTCGGTATATTTTCTTGACGATATGCTCGGCTTTGGCTTGATAGTTCATTCGGGGGCAAACGGCGCGGCTGATCCCGTGATCCTTACGGTATTTGCGATAACTATGGCAATAGGAGCAGCCTTTGCAATTTTGATGCAGGTTTTCCGAGGTAAGATAGAAAAGATTATCGCCAAAAATATTCAAAAGAAAAACGAGCGCGAAGCAAAGCTCCGCGAAGAAAACGGAAATATATAAAAGCTTTTATAAGCATTTATAAACAAAAGCAAGAGCCAAGGTTTTATCCCGACTCTTGCTTTTACTTTTTGTTTTTAACGTTATTAAATTTCAAGCAGCTTAAGAAGCCCCACGCATGCCGAAAGCTTATCTCTGCCGCCGACTATACAGTAGGCGTCGGTTCTTGAAATCTTATCGATGATATTCGCGATTTTCAAAAGCTCAGTCTTACCCGTGTCAAGCAGTTCGCGTCTGATGCGGCACTCGTCGCCGTATTCTATACCGCGCAGATAGCGCATCGTAGCAAGAGTGCCTTTTAGCTTTGGTGTGGTAAGCGGTGAGGCATCGCCGACCGCGCCTATAATGAAATTCGTTATGTCCTCACCGCTTTTTGCGAAATCGCGAAGGAAATCACCGGCTTTTTTAAAGCATTCCACAGACCTGTTTGGCGAGGGGTCGCGGTAGGAATAAAACCCGAGGTTTCCGTTGTTGCGCGCTATAAGACCCGCGCCGTAAGCACCGCCTTGCACTCTGACCTCTCCCCAAAGATATCCGTAGGAAAGAATAGCGCGCGCAACGCTTATTGAACCGCAAATTTCTTCTCCGTGGTTGAAAATATTGTCGCCGAGAGCCGCGTATGCCGCCTGCGCGGGAATTATTATTCCTTCGCGGCGTATTCCGAGGGGTGAAATATTGCACACGGGTGCGGTGCTCTCACCGTTTTTTATTATTTCGACGAGCTTGGTTTCAAATTTTTCATCGCTGTTGCCCGTGGTTGATATAATAAGTCTTTCTTTTGTAAAAATCTTTGCCGCAAGAGCCGAGAGTTTTTCTGCGAGAATGTCAAATTCCGAGTCGAAATTCTTTTCAAGCGCTTTTGTCGAAATATGTGCCTCGTAGCCGGAATAGTATTCCTGCACCGCGCTCTCGGTATTAACGTACGCCGTGGCTCTTCTGAATGCGGCAAGATGTCCGCCTGAGATGAAGGATTCCTCGCTTGCCATCTTCAGCTGGCGGATCACGTTGCGCACGGGCTCCTTGCTTTTGTAAATAGTTGTGTACAAAATCTCTTTTGTGATTTCGGCTATCTTTTCCCGCTTTGCCGAAAGCGCGCTTGCAGAAACAATAACGTATATTTTCGTTTCTCCGAATTTTGAAATCGGACTTAAGGATGCACCGAACGAGCCAAGCTCGCTTTTGATTATATTTTGAAGCTCGATTACGGAGTGCTTTTCTGTGGGCAGGTTTTCAAGAAGCGAAATAAGGAGTCTCGTATGGAAAATTTCCTCCGGGGTGAGATCCGAGGCGTCAAAGCAAAGGTCGGTATAGATTATTCCGCCCGTTGCAAGCGGATGATTCAGAATTGTGACGCCCGAGATTTTGTGCACGCTCTCGGGTATTTTTTCCACCGAGTCGGATATCTCGGATATCTTAAGCTTCGGAACGGTTGCGAGCGCCTCGGGTGTGTCGGGGGTTTGTTGCCACATCTTAAGCTTTTCGTCGGCTTCAATTATAGCTGAAAGCTCGTCTTCCGATAGGGAATCCTTGAATTTTTTCATTTCATCGGATTCTTTTTTTGCTCTTTGCTCGCCAAGAGTCGAAGAGGGTGTCATAACGAGCGTCGCTCTGTGCTCGTTTTCTACGAACAAAGAGAGCAGCAGCCTTTCAAAATAGTCTGAATTGAGATTTTCCCTTATCTTCGTAAAGGATTTTTCGTAGCTGAGGTTTTGCGACGGGTCGCCGCCGTAGAGAGAGCTTTCAAGCACCGACATGGCAAAAATTATGCCTATCGGGGTCGTTCCGTAGTCCTTTTCCCGCATTTTGAATTCAAGCGAGTTGATTGAAGCTTCAAGATTTTTTTTATCAATTCCGCGCTTCGCAAGCTTTTTTACCTCGCTCGTAAACAGCGAGATAAGCTCATCAGTCTTTCCGTCCTTTACGTTTTTGAAATCCACGGTAATTGAATTTTGCTTTACCGAATCAAGCGGAATGAAATCCATATCCTCGCATAGCTTCGAGTCTATTACCGCTTTTTTCAGTGGAGATTCGTTTCCAGAGGCTACAGCGTCAAGAAGCACCGAAAGAGCAACTGCCTTTTCCTGCTCGTCAAAGCGGTTTGCAAGAAATCCGAGAGAAAGTCTGGTTTTGTTTTCCGCTTCACCGTTTGATATTTCGTATTCCACCTCTCTTTTCTGAGGTGATATCGGGGGTTGGTCGTCAATTTCGAATTTTACGTCACTGCGAGCGTAGTTTGAAAGATATGAGTCTATAAGCGGCAATACCGTGTCAAGATTTACCGAGCCGTCAAGAAAAATTTCCGCATTAGAGGGATGGTAGTATTTTTTGTGTCCGGCACAGAATTCTTCATAGGTCAGCGAGGTGATATGCCCGGGCTCGCCTCCCGACTCAAATCTGTAACAGCTGTCGGGATAAAGCAGCTCGTTCATATGATAGGTCGCAAGCTCGTCGGGCGATGAGAAGGCTCCGCGCATCTCGTTAAGAACGACACCCGTGCGGCAAAGCTCGCCGCTTTCGGTATCGTATTCGTAGTGCCAGCCCTCTTGGAGAAAAATGTTTTCGTTTTCGAGAATTGCGGGATTGAAAACGGCGTCAAGATAAACGTCAACGAGATTTTCAAAATCCTTATCGTTGCGCGATGCCACGGGATACATGGTTTTATCGGGGAAGGTCATCGCGTTGAGGAAGGTGTTCAGAGAGCCCTTAAGCAAATCGACGAAGGGCTCCTTCGTTTTGTATTTTTTTGAGCCGCAAAGAACCGAGTGCTCTATTATGTGAAAGACGCCCGTTGAGTCCTCGGGAATGGTTTTGAAGGTTATCGAAAAGGTTTTGTTTTCATCCTCACGGTCAAGAAGGATAAGACGGGCTCCGGTTTTTGTATGCTCCGCCTCAAAGAGCGTGGCTTTAATGTCTTTAATTTCGGTTGCGCGTAATAGCTTGAAGCCGTGAATCGTTTCGTTAATTTTCATAATAAGTCCTCTATCCGACAGTTTTATTTAAAAAGTTTTTAAGACAAACAGCGTAGCCGTCGCCGTCATAAAGAAATGCTTTGCAATGCGTGGCTTTTTTAAATTTTACGAGAGTTGCCGTCCTTGAACTTTCGGCAATCCGCTCGCTCATATACGGCGGTACTAATTCGTCCTCTTCTCCGTGTAGGATAAGAATCGGGATTTCCGCTTTCTTTGCCGCCGCCCTTGCGGATGCGGAGTTTGGGTCGAATCTGCCGAAAATAACCGCTCCGAGTCTTATGAGGGGATAGGTGAGAGTGGGGGAGAGGTTCATATCGCCGAGCACCTTCGTGATTATGGATTTCGGCGAATCAAAGGGCGAGTCGGCAATAATTCCCACTACGTTTTTTCCCAAATTAAGCTCAGCTGCCATTATAACCGACGCCGCACCCATTGACATTCCGTAAAGTAAAATTTTCGAATCTTCACCGAAAAGTTCAGTTGCGTAATTACACCACGACAAAACGTCAAAGCGTTCTTTGATTCCGAAGGTTATATATCTTCCGTCGCTGTCGCCGTGTGAGCGTTGGTCAACGACGATAAGGTTGTGTCCAAGATTTAAAAGAGTTTGGAAAGCTCCGCAAAAATCACGGAAAGGCATGCTTTTGTAGCCGTGGAAAAGGATTGATATCGGCGCGTCTTTTTTGCCTCGGTATAGCCTGGCGCGCAGCTTTTTTTCGTCCTTTGACAGAATTTCCAAAGGTTCGCACGGAATCTTGGTCATATCCTCTATCAGCCTGCGCCGTAGCTTATTAACTCCCATAAGCTCACCGTCAAGACCCTTGTAAAGATATTCTTTGCTTCTTTTTCTGCGTATAAATATTTTTTTGAAGGCAAGATAGGATGCCGTCAGTATAACCGCGGCGGCTCCTGCTAAAATTCCTATTATCCAGTACATAAATTCTCCTAACTTACATACTTAATATTTTAACATCTTTCCGCAATTTAATCAACAAATATTTTAATTACTATTGAAAAAATAAAATTCTTGTGTTAAAATTGAGAAAAAACGAGGTGTTTGGTTATGAAAGTTCTCTTTTTTGGCGATAGCATCACCGACGCGGGACGCGAAACACAGGTTGGCGCACCCAACGTCCGTCTTGGCTACGGCTACGTTACCTATGCGGCAGGAAAGCTGCTTGAGCGAGACCCCGGCGGATTTGAAATTTATAACAGAGGAATCAGCGGTCACCGTGTAGTCGACCTTTACGCAAGAGTGAAGAAGGATTGCTGGAATCTCGAGCCCGACGTTATCAGCATTCTTATTGGAATTAACGATATTTGGCACGAGGCATCGCATAAAAACGGCGTTGAGCTTGACAGATTTGAAAAGGTTTACAGAATGCTTCTTGAGGATACTAAGAAAAAGCTTCCTAACGCAAAGCTGATTATCTGTGAGCCGTTTATGCTTGAGGGCACGGCAACCGCTGAAAAAATGGAGTATTTCTCGCAGGTTAAGGAATATGCAAAGGTTGCAAAGAAGCTTAGCGAGGAATTTGGAGCAGAGTTCGTTCCTCTTCAGGATAAGTATGACGAGGCAGGAGCAAAATACGGCAACGACACCCTTCTTTCAGACGGTGTTCATCCCACGCTTGCCGGTGCTGTGATTCTTGCAAACGAGTGGATGAAGGCGTTTGACAGACTTTAAATATTAGGAGGCTTTCCATGATTTATTTGCTGAAACCTAAGGATAGCGCAACCGTTTCTTTAGCATCCGATGATCAGATAGAGTTCGTCAGCGAGGAGCAACGATGCTTTCGCGCCGGCCTTAATGAGAAATTCTCTTTCAAGTGGAATGATTTGCAGATTTCCGGGGATAGAAAAGAAAACTCGCACCCTCTTCCCGTTCACTTTGAGTGGCGCGACAGACCTCTTGAGATAGGTCGTAATCACAGAAAGATATACACCTTTCTTTTGATTTCAAAAAGCGAGGATTTGAGCGAACCTCTGGTTTACGTAACGGATAGATCATCTTTTGACGTTTACAATCTAGAATTAGGAACTAAGTACTATTGGTGCGTGCAGAAGAATCTAAGACGAAGCAAGACCTATACCTTCACTACCGAAATGAACCTGCCTCGCTTTATACGCATTGGCGGTGTGTCCAACGTTCGTGATATGGGCGGTTATCCCTTGGTCACTGGCGGCAGAATTCGTCAGGGACTTATGTATCGCGGAAGCGAATTTGAAAATAAGATGCACATCTCACCCGAGGGTATTGAGGATATTCGCCGCCTTGGGATAAAAAACGACCTCGACTTGAGAGGCGAGGCTCGACGCGACGTTCATTACCCCGTGTCAACTATTTTGGGGCTGAACAGAATCTTCCTTCGCTCCGAGGCATACGATTGCCTTTTCAACGACGGCGAAAGAGAGGAGCTCTACACCTTCTTTTCAACCTTTGCCGACGAAAAAAATTACCCCATATACTATCATTGCCGCGGCGGTGCTGACAGAACCGGCTCGTATGCCTTCATTCTCGGCGCGCTCTACGGTATGAATTATGACGACCTTATACTTGAGTATGAGATAACCTCGTTTTCTATATGGGGACCGCGCAACCGTAACTACGGTTTGTTTGTGAGATTTATCAACAAATTTATGGCGCTGGAGGGAGAAACCCTTTCCGAAAAGGCGCGTAATTTTATCAAAAACTACGCCGGTCTTTCCGATGAGCAGATAGATAAAATTTATGATATAGCCGTAGACCGCAACGCAAAATAATAAACAGAAATACCGTGTTGAAAGTCTGATTTTAAAACTGACAGCACGGTCTTTTTTTATTTATTTAAGCGAGTCTATAGCTTCCTTTATTTCCTTATCGTTTATATCAAGCTCGCGTGAAAACTCTGCCGCACTGACTCTTAGTCCGCCGCTGCCAAGAACTACGAGCTGCTCCTGATAGTCAGAGGTTACCACGCGCACCTTGTGCTTATCTGCAATATCGTGCGTGGTTTTCTCTATATATCGGTCAGCGGTTTCAGCCTCCCTGGTATATACCACGGATACGTCTGCGTAGTGCTCAACGCGCTCTTCGCTGCCCGGTCTTTTGTAGGCATCGAAAACTATGACGACCTTGCATTTGCGAAACGCGGAATAGTCGCACATTATTCTTGTGAGCGTGTCACGTGCAAGCGATATATCCATTTCGGCAAGACGTCTGAATCTTTCGATTGCAAAAATGTAATTGTATCCGTCGATTATAAGGTAATCGTCGCCAATCGGCTTTTGCTTCTTGGGTTTTTCGGGCTTTTTCTCGGTGGCAGCAGCGTTTTCTGTTTTTTCCGAAACAGTCCTCGGCTTTATCTTGCCGTAGGTGCTCTCGAAAATCCGCATAAGCTCCTTGTCCTCGGCAGCCGTACCCTTGTATTCGGTTTTTTGACTTCTTACCGCACGTTCGACGAATATTGCGTCCTCCGAGCCCTCGTCGCAGGCAAGGTGCATCGCCTCATCTGCCTCGTACCACGGCACAATATAGCCTGAGCCCGCCTTGCAGAACACAGAGTTCGGTGTGTTTCTTTCGTCAAGCTCTGCGTTATATCCGATTTTTTTTATTACCTCTTCGGCATTGTGGCAGGGCATATATGCGCCTACCGTCATTGTTATCTTACCTTCTCCGCGCGTGTAGGCGCGAAGCTCTGTGGCGTATGAGCGCATAGTCGATACGGGGCAGCTTCCCACAAGTATTGCAGTATTGCCCGATATCTCCGGCGGCTCGGTTTTGCCGTACATTGACGAAATGTCGGTCATTGCTCGACCGAGGTTTTCCGTAGGTAATTCAATTCTGAAATCAAAGGTTGGCTCAAGCAGTACGGATTTTGATTTCATAAGACCTTGTCTTACCGCGCGGTAGGTCGCTTGGCGGAAATCTCCGCCCTCGGTGTGCTTCTGATGCGCCTTTCCGGCTGTGAGGATTATTTTGACGTCGGTTAAGGGTGAGCCTGTCAAGACACCCTTGTGCGTTCTTTCTTCAAGATGCGTCATAACAAGCCTTTGCCAGTTCAGCAAAAGCAGGTCGGTCGAGCATTCGCTGGTGCATATAACCCCGGAACCCTCGGGCAGCGGCTCAATGCGCAGATGAACCTCGGCATAGTGGCGAAGCGGCTCAAAATGTCCCGCGCCCTGCACGGCTTCGGCTACCGTTTCCTTATAGAGAATACTTCCTTCACTGAAGCCGACCGCAATTCCGAATCGCTCTTCAATCAAGCGGCGCAAAACCTCGGTTTGAATCTCGCCCATAAGACGCACGCGGATTTCCTTTGCTCTCTCATTATAGGATATTGAGAGGGCGGGGTCCTCTTCGGTGAGAGCTGAAATTTTGAGATAAGCCTCATATATGCTCACGCCGCGCGGTAAAATCATCTTGTAGTCAAGAACGGGCGAAAGGCTTGTTTCGTCATTCTTTTCGAATCCGAGACCCATTCCTGCCTCGGTGTGCGCGATTCCTGTTACAGCGCACAGCATTCCCGGGGCAGCATCCTTGATAGCCTTGTATTTTTCGCCTGAATAAAGGCGTATTTCTTCAACCTTCTCAAAATGAACGTCTCCGTTTTTATCTTTCACGGTGAGAGCGTCCTTAGCGGAAAGCTTTCCACCTGTTATTTTCATGTAGGTAAGGCGCTTGCCGGAGGGATCGCGGGATATCTTATATACTCTTGCCCCAAATATTCTTTCGCTGTGCCCCGGCTCAAGCGTATATCTGTCAAGCTCGAATAAAAATTCGCGTATTCCGTTCATCTTAAGCGCTGAACCGAAATAGCAGGGGAATATCCTTCGCTCCGATATCGCCTCAGCGATTGACGTGTCGGTAAGAGAACCCGTGTCAAAGTATTCCTTCATAAGAGCTTCATCCGCGCCTGCGGCATCCTCTTCTTTAACGTGAGACGAGGAAAAATCAACGCAGGCAGGGGAGAGCTTTTCTTTTATTTCGCTCATTATCTCATAGCGTGTTCTTTCGGATATGTCGGTTTTGTTTATAAAAACGAAGGTGGGAATATTACGCGCTGACAGAAGATTCCACAGAGTTTTCGTATGTGATTCCACACCGTCGGGCGCGCTTATAACGAGTATAGCGTAATCCTGCACGGAGAGTGATCGCTCTGCCTCGCAGGAAAAATCTATATGGCCGGGGGTATCGACCAGGGTTATCTCGGTATTTTCAAGATGCAGCAATGCGAGCTTTGAGAATATGGTTATTCCGCGTTCGCGTTCAAGCGAATAATTGTCAAGAAACGCGTCGCGTCTGTCAACTCTGCCGAGCCTTGACGTAGCACCCGATGAAAAAAGAAGCCCTTCGGAGAGCGTCGTTTTTCCCGCGTCTACGTGTGCGAGTATACCTACTGCAAGTCTTTTCATAAGCTTCTCCTTCCGGTTTCGTAAAATTGGGGCGGCTCAAATTTAAATCTTCAAGCCACCCCACACCCGTTCGGGTTATTTTTCAATTACGTGTAAAGTTGGGTTTACAATTTGGTCGCACGCCTTGACCGTTATCTGACGGGCTGCCATAAGACGCATGCCTATGTTTTCGATAATATTTCTCGGAGGAAGCGGTAGCTGGCGCATCTCCTTTGAGTTGATCTGCTTTGATTTTGACACGATCGATATAAATCTGTCGTATATCGTCGAATTGAGAAGCGCAAACAGTCCGAAAGCAAATCTTGCGCACATCTCGGAATTTTTATCCTTGGTGTCTATAAAATTGATTTTGTTGTGCGTGCTTATGTATTTGTATGCGGGAAGCTGAGAGGCAAGATATATTGCCGAATTTACGAATCTCTCGTCACTCTTTGCGGGAATTCTCTTTATGATAATAAGATTTTTGTTTTTCTGAATAAGGGATGGGGAAATAGGAGCAACGTACTGCTTCTTTATCGGCTGAGGAAATTCGATAGCACCGCCCTTCATAGCAGCCGCTCTGATGACGGGAACCGAGCTTTTGATTGGCTCGGTGAACAGAAGCCCGTCGCATTTGGAGTCTATAATAAGACCTGTGGACATTTTAAGACCGAGCGAGGCAAGCGTTTCGGGAAAATCCGAAATATAGCGCACGATTTTCGTATCCTCGACGCTCTTAGGCAGAGTAAGCGTTCCGTCGTCCGAATCTACGACGAAGCCGTATGGGAGAGGGGGAAGAGCGGTAACCGATTTTCCCGCATCGGTTGACGTGGTAATAGTTATTTCTTCGGCAGCGTCGCTCTTGGAATAAGCGATAATAAAATTCTTCTTCAAGGGAATTGCGCGGGAGAGGTTTTTCTGCTTTCCGACGAACAGATGTATTTTGTTTACCGAGAGAGCCTCTGCCATCTCACGACGGAGCGAGGTGAGCTGCGATGCCGTTGCGTAGGTCGTCGGAAGAACTATAACGAGCTGGCCGCCCTCTTCAAGATGGCGGGACGCCATACGCGCGAAGAGAAACGCCTCGCTTATCTTAAGCTGCGTAACGCCGCCTGCAGAAAGAGCCTCGTTTGAGCCCTTTTCAACAAGCTCCGTCGGAGGATTTGCGATTATTATATCGTACTTGTCCTCTACAGTGTCAAAAAAGGTCACGGTATAGTGGTTTTTTGCATCGACTATGTAGTTTTCGCGGTATACGGTTACGTAAAGCTTCGTGCCATAGTCGTGACGGCACTTTTTTCTGATTCGCTCAAGGTTGTCCTCAAGCATCGGAATAAAGTCCTCGTTGGTTTCATAGCAGGTAAGGAAAATCTGCTTGCAGCCGGGAGCTTTTTTGCAAATCTCTTCGACCGCAGCGGCGGACAGGATGCCCGTGCCGGCACCCGGATCGAGTACGGTGAACGCCGTTTTGTTCTCATCTATATTGAGCATCGCCGCCATAAGACGCGCGGTGTCCTTTTTCGTAAAAAGTCTGCCGAGTCTGACGTTTTCGCTTTTGGATTTCTCTCTTATAAGTTTTCCGGTGTTTCTTACGGCAAGATTGAGCATAATTTTTTCCTTTCTGTTTCTGCCTGAAATTATCTTAAAATTATTTTATCATATTTTTGCGGGTTTAGCAAGATGTTTTTATATTTTTTTCTTGAAAATGTTGCAAATTTCCACAACTCATGCTATACTATTATATATAAGTATAACTTTTTTTGCATCCGGAGGTTTACAATGGAAGAAAAGGCAAAAAACCGCATCAGATTTTTACATTGCAGCGATATACATCTTGATACGCCCTTCGTCGGTCTTTCCGCCGATAAAAGCGAGGAAAGGCGAAGAATGCTTCGCTCGTCCTTCGTCAAAATGATGCAGTACGTGAGAGAAACGAATATAAATATCGTGCTTATGAGCGGTGATATCTTCAATATCGAATATGCTACGAATACGACCGCGGAGGTTCTTATCCGCGAGTTTAAAAACTGCCCCGATACCGAGTTTATTATCTCGCCCGGCAAGCACGACTATTATGCGGGCAACCCTATATACGCATCGGGAAGACTTCCGCGGAATTGCCACGTTTTCTCGTCGGACAAGCTATCAAGATTTGATTTCGAGGAGCATAACATAACCGTTTACGGCTGGGCGTTTATGTCGGGCGAGATGAAGGAAAGCCCGATATATGACAGACAGGTTGACGACAGCTCGCGCGTGAATATCGTTTGTGCGTACGCCGACTTGAACGGCGATATCGATTCTACTTCTTGCCCCGTTTCCACCTCCGACCTTAAGAAATTCGGAGCCGATTACTATGCTTTCGGCTCGCGTCACGAATCCTCAAGATTCGCCTCGGTCGGTGCGTCGAAATACAGCTATTGCGGAGCTCTTGAATGCACCGGGTTTGACGAACCCGGTCTTGGCGGTGCAAATCTTATCACGGTAGATTACAAAGAGGGTGAGGTTTCAATAGAAAACAAGAATATCACCTTTGGCCATATACGCTTTGAAACCGAGCAAATCGACGTAACCGGAGTAAACACATCAAACGAGATAATAAATAAAATAAGCCAGGTTATCGGCAAGAAAAAATACGACGGCGAAACCGCGCTTAAAATAGAATTGACGGGATACGTAGAACCGTATTTTGCCGTTCCCAAAAACATAGAGAACGATGCCTTCGGTCTCTACTACTTCAAGCTTATCGACAAGACTCTTCCGCTTTTCAATACCGAAAGCTACAAGAGAGATATGTCGGTAAAGGGCGAAATTTTCCGCCAGTTTTATCCAATCCTCACGGGTGAGGACGAAGAGGCAAGACTTGTAGCCGCACGCGCTTTTCGCATTGCGCTTGCCGCACTTGAAAACAGGGATATAGATATTTAATTTCTTTGCATAAAATTGAAAAGGGATATCTCGTTGCATATTGCACGCGGGATATCCCTTTTATAATTAGTTTTGCTTTTTCGTTTTGAATATTGAGTTTAAATCAAGCTGTGACAGAATTACCGCAAGAAAAACGACTATACAGCCGATATATTCTCGCGCCGACATTTGCTCGGAGAGAAAAAGTGCGGAGCCGACCACGCCGAACACCGATTCAAGTGACATAAGAATGGATGCCGCCGCAGGATTCGTCCCGCGTTGTCCGATGATCTGGCAGGTGTAGGCAATGCCGCTTGAGCCGATTCCGAGGAAAAGGATGGGGAAGATCGCGTTGCCTATTTCGCCGTATCGTATCGGCGACTCAAAAATGAAGGCTAGGACGGCGTTTATTATTGCCGCCGCAAAAAACTGCACCATTGACATTCTTATACCGTCGCACATCGGTGAAAATTTATCGATAACGAGAATATGGATGGGAAAAATCAGGGCGCAGATAAGCACGAAAATATCGGACGGAACGATACTGAAGCTCTCGGTTATGCAAAGAAAATAGAATACGACCACCGCAAACGGCATGCTGAGCCATACGTTTATAGGTGCGCGTTTTTTGAGCGCAAGAGCGTATATCGGAACGAGCACGACGTAAAGCGCGGTGATAAAGGAGGCTTTGCCTGCATCCGTGCCTCCGTTTATGCCGAACTGCTGAAAAAAGCTTGCAAGGGCAAGAACCGAGCCGCAGATTACACCGCCGATTATTTCGACACGGGTGAGGTCAATTTTCTTTTCCTTTGAGAAAAGGCGGCGACCCGTGTTAAAGGCTTTATCAAATATGATTACTACGAAAATCAGAAATACCGCCGCAAAAAGACTGCGTGCCGCTCCTATCGTAAGCGGTGGAACCTTTTCGGCCGCCTTTTGAGCGGAGAATGCAAAGCCCCATATCATTGCCGCGGCTATCAGGAGTATGGGTGAGACGTATTTTTTGAGCTTTTCCATTTTAAACTTCCGTTTCATTTATAATGCAGTTAGTATTTTAACACGGTACGGGTGTTTTGTCAAGATGCTGCTTTTTACGGGGTGGTTTCGGTTGAGGAATCGGGCGTTGGTATCGGAGTCGCTTCGGGCGCAGGAGTTGGTGCAGTTTCCTGCATGGGTAGGGATTCAGGCGCGGGCGATGGAGTTGGCGTGGCGGAGTCGCTTCGGGCGCTTTGGTCGTTTATGATTGCTATGCCGTTATAAACGCTCTCGAAGCAGTCGTCGTTTGACGGCGTGTCAAGCCTCACGCCGAGTATTTTGATGTAGCGGGCAAAGTCGTAGGTGTAGGTAGATAGCGCCCTGCCGAGCGCGTTGTCGGTTTGCGCCGCTATAAGCGGATCGTCCTCTTCAAAGCCAATGATTATTAAGGTGTGATAAAATCCCTCACCGTCGCGGCCGAGCTGAATTACGTCGCCGACCTCAAGCTCGTCGGGGGCTGCTTCTTTGCCGAAAGGTCCGACGTCGGTGTTTTTTGTGATAAAATTATAAAAGTAGTCAACGCCCGTCCATGCGGGCGCGCGTTCGTTCATAGATATGTAGTACCATCCAAACGTCGGCTTGTAGTTCATTTTGCAGGAGCCCGCGTAGATGCACTGTGAAACGAAGTTGGTGCAGTTTCCGCCTATTCCCGCAAAATTTCCAAAGACGGGATTTTGCGACAGAGCAAATCTGTTTGCGTAAAGAAGCGCGTTTTCTCTCAAATATGGCTTTACAACAAGCATAAAAATTCCTCTCATAAAAATATTGTGCTTTGTTCCATAATAATTTTATGCAAAAAAATCAAATTTGTTTAAATTTCCATATTGTAATTTTTTGTATATTGTTGTATAATAAACTATACTGTTTTTTCGAAAATTTGGGAGGATAAAATTATGGATTCCAATAAAAGACCTGAAACAATGGCGCGTATTAATAATTTTGAGCTTGCTAACGCTTTCATCGACGAGCAGGTAAAGCTTGTTAGAGAGCAGGTTGGCAACAAAAAGGTTCTTCTCGCTCTTTCGGGAGGAGTTGATTCCTCGGTGGTTGCGGCGCTTCTTATTAAAGCTATCGGCAAGCAGCTTGTGTGCGTTCACGTAAACCACGGACTTATGCGTAAGCTTGAATCCGAAAACGTAGTTGAAGTATTCAGAAATCAGCTCGACGCAAATCTTATTTACGTTGATGCAACCGACCGTTTCCTTGATTTGCTTGCAGGCGTGTCCGACCCGGAGCAAAAGAGAAAGATTATCGGCAAGGAATTTATAAACGTATTTGCTGACGAGGCAAGAAAACTTGAGGGCGTTGAATATCTTGCGCAGGGAACTATCTACCCAGATATACTTGAGAGCGTAAAGCAGGCTGAGGGTAAAAAGGCGGTTAAGTCGCATCACAACGTCGGCGGACTTCCCGAGGACCTTCAGTTTGAGCTCGTTGAACCCATAAAGCTTCTCTATAAGGATGAGGTAAGAGTTGTCGGCGAGGCGCTTGGACTTCCTCACGCTATGGTTTACCGTCAGCCGTTCCCCGGTCCCGGACTTGGCGTCAGATGCCTTGGCGCAATCACGCGCGACCGTCTTGCTGCACTTCGTGAGGCAGACGCAATTTTGCGTGACGAGTTTGACAAATCAGGCCTTGCTGAGAAGGTATGGCAGTACTTCGTGGTTATCCCCGATATCAAATCTGTTGGCGTAAAGGACGACAGCCGTTACGAAGGCTGGCCCGCAATCATACGCGCCGTAAACACAAAGGACGCTATGACCGCAACTATCGAGGAGATTCCTTACGCTGTTCTTCATAAAATAACAAACAGAATAGTCACCGAGGTTGAGGGAATCAACAGAGTTCTCTATGATTTGACACCGAAGCCTACGGGAACGATTGAGTGGGAATAATGCCAAATGTTTTTGGGCAAAAACCAATAACCACAAAAGGCAAAATTGAATAATCAAATCAGACCTTGAAGGAGTTTTCCTTTGAGGTCTTTTTTTACTCAAAAAGTGCCGTAAAACCTTGATTTTCGGGCAAAAGTGTGAATAAAATGACAGTTTTATCTTCATTCAATGTGGATAAAAAACTTTGCCCCACTGACGATAGAAAGGTTTGTCAAAAACATAGTATATTCCCAAAAGTATGTTTTTGGGATGATATTTCGCCCCAAAATGCTTGAATTCCATTTGCTTTTGGGAATAATCCATCTCCCACTTTCGTTTTTGGGAAAATTACAAATGTTTTTGGGAAACTTTTGGGGATTATTTTAATCACATAAAAAACAAAAAGGAAGGTGCAAAAATGAGAAACAAAAACTACAAAGGACGATGCGAGAAACGAAGTTTAAGCAAATGTCAAGGAGTATGCAGAACGTTTGATGCTATTCAATACGCCTATGCCGAGATTCTTCAAAACAGCGAGAATATCAAAGAATTTCGGTGCAATATCCCTCTCGATGCTCTGACTATCGGAGAGTATATGACGGATTTTGTTTGCGTAAAATCTGACGGTGATATGATGGTTAGAGAGTGCGTATATCGCAAATTGCTTATGAAGCCTTTAACTATAAAATTGTTAGACGCTTCAAGGGAGTATTGGCAAAGACACGGAATAACGGATTGGGGGATTGTTGTGGATGAAAAATAAACTGCTCAAATATGGTGATGGCATTATTAGAATTCTAAAAGCCACAGACAATAGATTTTTCATTGTGGATTGTATCAAAAAATCTATGCCAAGATGGATTGACAAAGCGGATATATCCAATTACACAGAATGCACCGAGGAGGATTTATTATCTATCACAAATGCGGTTATTTGTGACATAGAATCTCTGGATGTCATAAGCAAACGAAAAATGCACGAGCGATATACTTTAATTGCCGGAGTGCTGCCGTTTATAGATAGCGAAAAAAAGCGCAGCGAGGCAATTTCGATTATTGCGGATGATAAGAAAATCAGTAAACAAACCATACGGAATTATTTATATCTTTATTTAGTTTATCAAGATATTGCCGCTCTTGCTCCCAAATTACAAATAACCGAAAAAGAGTTATCGCAAGATGAAAAAAATATGCGCTGGGCATTAAACAAATTCTTTTATACTACCGATAAAAATAGTCTACATACAGCCTATACATTGATGCTAAAAGCAAAGTATTGTGACGGTTGCGGTTCTCTCTTTTCTGAATATCCCTCGTTCTATCAATTCCGTTATTTTTATCGTAAACACAGAAAAATGCAAAACTATTATATTTCAAGAGACGGATTGAAAAATTATCAGCGTAACAATAGACCTTTACTGGGTGACGGTGTACAAGCCTTTGCATCCTCGGTTGGTGTTGGTATGCTTGATTCAACCATATGTGATATATATTTAATTAACGATGGCGGAAATCTCGTTGGCAGACCTATTTTAACGGCGTGTGTGGATGCTTATAGTGGTTTGTGCTGTGGTTATTCGCTCTCATGGGAAGGCGGCGTATATAGCCTTAAAAGCCTTATGAGTAACGTTATTACAAACAAAGTTGATTGGTGCAAGCAATTCGGAATTTTCATAAATCAAGCGGATTGGAATTGTTCTTCACTTCCTGCGACTCTCGTGACCGATATGGGCAAAGAATACGCCTCTATGACCTTTGAGCAAATAGCGGATTTAGGCGTTACCATCGTAAACTTGCCGCCATACAGACCGGAATTAAAGGGCGTTGTGGAAAAGTTCTTTGACATAGTACAAAGCCTATATAAACCACATTTGAGGGGTAAGGGTGTTATAGAATCCGATTATCAAGAAAGAGGCGCACACGATTATAGGAAAGATGCTTGCTTGACTATGGCGTATTTTGAAAAAATCCTGTTGCATTGCATTATATATTACAATGCAAAAAGAGTTATTGAAAACTTTCCGTACACGGCGGAAATGCTATCAAAAAACATAGAACCATATTCCGCTCGTATATGGAATTATGCTATAAATCAGCCTGGGGCGAATCTTATTACAACAGACATTAAAACACTAATGCTAACACTGTTACCGAGAACAAACGGCACATTCAGCCGTAAGGGGTTAGCGGTCAACAAATTGAGGTATTCCAATCCCGATTATACGGAAAGTTATTTGAACGGCGGCATGGTCACAGTGGCGTATAATCCCGATGATGTTTCAAAAGTATGGTTAATAGATAATGGCGTGTATATCGTATTTGAATTGATAGAAAGCCGCTTTATAGGCTGTAATTTGGCACAAGTAAGCGATATGCAAGTAAATCAAAGAGCCATTATTAAAAACGCTTCTACGGCTAATTTACAGGCTAAAATTGACCTCGCTGAACACATAGAAGCCGTTGCACATTCAACATTTTCTGAAGGTGATACTTCAATCAAGCAAATTCGGAAAACCAGACAAAGAGAACAAACCAAAACACACATTGATTTTATGAGAGGTACAGAGAATGATTGATATTAAAAATATAATACAATGCTTGCCGCCTATGAGAAGCGGAAACGACCTTGTTTCAGCGTTGGAATGTTTACCCGATTATGATGAAAGTATAAGCAACGAAAATGAAGCGGTGCGGCTAATTGCTTTATCAGACCTCTACAAAATCTACATTCCCTCTCCTATGTCAAAAGAGATATACAGCAAGTTATATTTGTCTTTGCTCCGCTCCCTACAAAAGAAAGGCACTATAACGGCGGTAAGACAGCAAAACGAAAATTACAAAGCCATACGGCAACATGAATATAGCGGCATTATAGGCGGCTCGGACAGTTTTACAATAATAGGCGCATCCGGCATCGGAAAGAGTTCTGCTATTAGTCGTGCTATTGATTTGATTTCGGAAAACGGTATTATTACGGTGGATGAACCATATACAAGAATCATTCCGTGTATTGTTGTTCAATGTCCGTTTGATTCCTCGGTAAAGGGGTTATTATTAGAAATACTACGAAAAGTTGATGATACCATAGGCAGCAATTATTATCATAACGCTATGAGGGTACGAGCAACAACGGATATGTTAATCGGCAGTGTCAGCCAAGTAGCATTAAATCATATCGGGTTGCTGGTTGTTGATGAGATTCAAAACGTTGTAAATAATAAGCACGGTACAAGCCTTGTTGGAATGCTTACACAGTTAATTAACAATAGCGGTATTTCAATATGTATGGTTGGCACACCCGAAAGCAGTATGTTTTTTGAGCAAGCCATGCAACTTGCCCGGCGTTCTCTGGGGTTACAATATGGAACGGTTGACTATGATTTGTATTTTTATAATTTCTGCAAATTGGTATTGTCGTATAGGTATGTAAAAGAAAAAATAATAGTTTCGGATGCTATGATACAATGGCTTTATGAGCATAGCGGCGGTATTGTTTCCGTTGTTATGTCTTTGATACACGATGCACAAGAGATAGCCATATTAAGCGGCAAAGAGACAGTTAATATAGAAACGCTCAATGAAGCCTATCAAAAACGGTTAGCGTTGTTACACGGATATATCAGACCTAACGCACAGAAAACCGCTCCAAAAAGAAAAAATCCCTCTCCCAAAATTACACAAGAAATGGAGACGGAAAGCGTAAATAATTTGATTTATAATATCGCTTTGAAAGCCAAAAATCAGCAGTTGGATATTGTGGATTTGTTGAGAGAAAAAATAGAAGTATTAGAGGTAAGCATATG
>SVRU01000102.1 GCA_015064665.1 Oscillospiraceae bacterium | reverse complement strand
TCCTTGATATGAGTTGCTCCGTATCGGTAAAACTATTATTAAGGATAATCCGAACCGCGGTTCGCTTGAGTTCGGTGTTGTTCTTATTTCCGAAATCGCGAAGGAGCTCGGAAATAATCTTTCTAACCAAGAAGTCAAGCGAAACTCTGAGGACTCCAACGTTAAAAACGAGCTTATCGATTACTGGATAAAAATGTGCCGTCATAAAGCAACTATATGCGGTAAACCTTTTATTCGAGTTATATCGGATGAGCAGAGACCTGAAGATCTCGGAGCTATTAACCGCGACGTCTTTAACGTGGTGCATATCCGTAAGTCCGGTGACTTTGAGCTCGTTATGCCTTGCTTCTTTATAACCGAGCTTATTCACGATTTTTTATATCCTAAATTCAAATCATTCTACCTCGATTACAGATACGCAAGAGGTGATACCTCGTTTATAATGTACGTAATGCATAATATCTTCGCCGCACTCCATAATTTCTATAAGAATACGTATAATCTTTTTGGAGTGTGTGAGCTTGAGGTAGATATCGAAAGCGGAACACTAAACGGAGAGTATGAAGCATCGTATTATTACATATCATCCAAAAAAGCATATAGCGACCGCTTCACTACCGATTGCTACGCGCAATTTTTCGAAAACCTCGTCAGATCCTCGAAGGTCAGCCTTGATGAAATGAGGGAATACAATTCCACTCAGCCCACAGCTGATGAATTCGACTTGCAAAATTCCCGCTTTATAGCTAAGATGAAAAATATCGATTGTAAAGTGGGTTGACAAATTTTTTATATAGTGATAAAATATTTTTATCATGTATAAAGGAGATTTTTGTTATGTATGAAAAAGCTGGAGCTGCGTTGAAGAAATTTGTAAGTAGATTTGTATCTATTGAAATGGGGTTATGCATATTTGTTGGTCTTTTGATTTTTATGCTTGGCGTTTTTACTTTAAGCGCTCCGGGGGATAATACTGTTTCTGTTATTTTGTGCGTATCTGGAATATTAATTACTGTTATCGGAAGTTTTATTATTTGGTTAAAATATCTTATGCTTGCTGCTTTTGCTGAGCTTGTTGAAGAGACTAAGAAAACGTCTGATAATTTAGTTGAAATAAAAGATTACATTTTTTATGAAAAAAAGCCCGTAGATGAAGTGCGTTTTTCTGCACAAACTTCTGGTAACAAGGAGCAGTATCAATCTTCTAATTTTGCTAATGACCAATTAAAAGAAGTTAATGGTATGCGTTTTAGTGAAGTAAATGGAGAAAAAACTTATTATTATAACACAGAGAAGTAAACCGCCCGGGTTAGGGGTTGGAGCCGCAGCGAGTGGCATAACTGGCTCTTGACAAATCCGAGCTTTTGTGGTATAATCACACCAGCTCGGAAGGTGGGGGTTATAGGACGACTATAACCTTTGCAACTAAGTCAATTATTATCGCACAATAACAATTAACGAAATCGCATATTCTGTATAGAATAGTCATATAATCACCACCTTTCGAGCGTAAATTTACCGCTGACAAAACCACAAAAGATTGGGTTTGTCAAGAGTAGGGCAACAGGCGGTTTGTGAAAAATAGCCAATTTCTCCCGGCGCATGAAGCCCACCGGCACGACTAAAAATTATACAATATAACCAAAAAGCCCGCGGATCATTCCGCGAGCTTTTTATTTTTCCCAACTTCTTTTATCAATATTTTTTTCATTTTCAATATTCGGGTACTCTTTCTTTAAAGCTTCGAATCTGGCAAGAGCTCTGTGACGTTCGCGCCCTTCGAAAACCTCGCGCAGGATTTCTTCGTCTTTTATGTTCTTACCCGTAAACCGCTTAGATACTGTTATTATGTAACTTTTGCGATTATCAAATTTAATGCGCCTTTCCATGAATAAAACCAATTTGAACGGCGCTGAGCAAATTTCTTGATATCGAGTGTATAAAGTCTTTCGGTATTCTTTGAGCGTTTCAATGCTTGCTTCGTATGCCTTTATAGCTTCAACGGCGTTTCGCTCATAGTGCTCAATGTCTTTTATGCTTCCGATTGCATCGGCTTTTTTTATGTAGGCATTCCGCCTTATTTCCGCCTCTTCTCGGTATGCGAATATATCTTGTAAACTCATATTCTCTCCTATGGGTGCCGCTTACGCGACACCCTCAATCAAATTCTTTCCGCTCTGCTGCTTGACTATTTCGCTACCGTATGTATCGCGTATTTCGTCAAGTGTCATTTTGTGCTTGCTCTTTTTCGGTTCATCGCTCCAAGCCCAAGCTTTTTTACCCGAACACCAAAAGAAACCGATTCCTTTCAAGATATCCTTGCAGGAGAACCCGCCGAACACCCACAGCCACGACCCGCATATCTCAACAGTAACGTCAAGCCGTAAAACCTTTTCCAAAACCTCACGGAAACGGTCAAGGGTCCAGTCGTAGTCTTTCTTTTCCCAGGTCTCACCTTCTGCCGTTCTGCGCTTCGCTCCTACCATCTGTAAAAGCTTTTCGTATTCAGCATTAACACATTGCATATCTTCGGTACTTCCGCCCCTGTCGGGGTGGTACTTCATTGATAGCCTTTTATATTCTTTTCTCAGCTCTTCGAGCGTTTCGACGTATTTAAAATATTGAAACATCTTCCGTTCTCCTTATCTTCCGTATTTGTCGCGCCCCTGCCCGCTGTAGTCAACGAGTCCAAGGTCAACCGCTTCTTTCCTGGCTTCCTCGGTCAAACCGAATATAAAAACCAAGCTTTTAAAAAATTCTTTTAAGTATTTCATTGTAACCCCCTTGACATTTGCCGCCTTTTGTGATACCATAGAGGGGAAGAAGGGCGGCGCGTTCTTCTTCACCCTCTTGGGTCATATGCTAACCGCGTTGTTTCGAAGCTTGGCGGTTAGCCTTTTTTTATTCCTTTTCTTTTTCTTCCTCGTTTACCTCCTCGCCTTCAATTTCGAGTAAGTGGTTGACAATTTCAGTATCTGACCAACCCTTTTTTCTTAGCACCTTGATAATGTTTACAAGTTCGTCTTTTCTCAATTCGTTTTCCTCCATAATCGCACCGCCTTTCAAATGTATTTGCAAGGTAACCTGTACCTTACATTATATATTATATCATATTGTACCCAATATGTCAATAGATTTATTAAAATATAATGGGTACAATATTGCACAAAATTTCTATCAATATTTTGTACAAAATGTATATTGCACCCAATATAAAAAAGTGATATAATTATTGAAAAGGTGGTGATTATATGGCTGTTTCTAAATCTAATCAAAAAGCCGTAGCTAAATATTGTAAAAATCATTATGATGAGCTTAAGCTCCGAGTGCCAAAAGGCGAAAAAGAGAAAATCAAAGCCCACGCCGAAACCCACGACGGCGGTAGCGTAAACGCCTTTATTCAAAGAGCTATAGCGGAAACAATAGAACGAGATAATAATAAAAGTTAACTGTTTCTGTTCTCCGTCTCTCCCTCCTAAGCCCCGCAGGGCTTGAGTGCCGCGCGCCTTGCGCGCCCTGCTCGTTTAAGCTTTAGATAATGCTGTTGGTCGTGCACTAAAGTGTAAAATTTGCACGTTACAACCGACCGCTCTGAGTGCAATCGGGGGTGAGTGAGGGGGGCATTCGTAACTATATCATTTAGATTAAACAATAGTAGGGGGAGAGAAGAGGGGGTGTCCCGCCTCTTCTCCCTCCCACATGAAACTTTATTATTTCATTCGTCCCCCGATCCCGCGCTCCGCAGAGCGCATATAAAAACACAAGCATTATGTATAGAAAGTGAAAATAATAGGACTTGACAAATCCGAGCTGTTATGATATAATCAAAAACAACTCGGAGGGTGAGAGATTAGATGACGGACGTCATCATAACGATTAAGTCAATTATTATCTGCCAATAACAATTAACGAAATCGCATATTGAAAAGATATGAGGCATTTAATCACCACCTTTCGAGTTGAATTGATTATAAAAAATCATAACCGCTTGGATATGTCAAGTGGGTGTAAAAAGGTTAGGGTGTTCTCACACTTTCTATAACAAATTAAAAAGCTACGCACGTAAAACACGCGCGTAGCTTTTTCGCCCCTTAATAAGGAATATGCCCACGGTGAGCGAAAAAAGGCAAAGCAGAGGACGGAGACGCACGTCCCGCCTCTGCTGCCGTCGCTCACCGTGGGGAAAACCTAACAGCGAAAGTGAGGTATTTGAAATGTGTAGAGGAAAAGAAATGTCATACCATGACCGCCTGATCATAGAATCAATGTATAATAAAGGATATAGCATTAAAGAGATCTCCCGCTGTCTCGGCGTAGATTCTTCAACTCTTTATAGAGAAATTCCAAGAGGTAAAACAGTACATAAAAATACCGATTGGACGTATACTGAAATTTATAGCGCGGACAGAGCCCAGCAGGTTCATGATTTTAAAACTATCGCCCGTAGCAGACCGCTTAAGGTCGGGAATGATTATGATTTCATCAATTACCTTTCTAAGATGATACGTAAATATAAGTATTCTCCTCGCGCTATTCTTGCCGATATTAAAAGAAATGATCTCAAATTCTCCACCGACGTTTCATATAATACGATTTATAGATACGTTGAAAACGGTCTCGTTCCCAAAGTATCAAGAAAAGATTTGCCGTATAGAGGGAAAAGGAAAAAGCGTAAACCTAAACAAGAGCTTACGCCTGTTCCTCTCGGAAAGCTGTCAATTGAAACTCGTCCCGACTTCATCAATAGCCGCGCCTTCTTCGGTCATTGGGAAATGGATTCCGTTATCGGCAAACGTGAAAAAGGTGAAACCCTTATCGTTCTCACCGAACGAAAAACACGCCTTGAACTTGTTTTCCGTTCAAAAGATAAGTCTATTTTTTCTACTGTTCGTGTCCTTAACCGCCTCGAGAAGAAACTCGGAAAACATTTTAAAACTATCTTTAAAACCATAACCGTTGATAACGGACCCGAATTCAATAATTATAAAATCCTCGAAAAATCAATATTCCGTGGCAAACGTACAACTTTGTACTATTGCCATCCTTTCGCAAGCTCTGAACGAGGATCCAACGAGAAACAAAACCAAATGCTTCGCCGTTGGATAGTAAAATTCACAAAAATCGAGGATTATACCGATAAGCAAATTAAGGAAGCGGAAACATGGCTTAATAATTATCCACGCGCTATGTTTGGTTTTAAATCATCAAAAGAACTGTTCGACATAGAACTTGAAAAACTCGGCTTAAATATCACGCTCTAAAATTTTTTAAAATTATTTTCTGCAATACTATTGACAATTTGCAATACTTTTAATTTTTCGTTTATGGACAAATTTCAATCAAAACATCGTCAAAACAATAATAAGTCTTGACTTTTTTCAAACTATATATTACAATAAAATCAACAAATAATTTTGGAGGTTACAGAGCATGAAAAAGCAAGCATTCAACCCATATATGCCTTCTTGGGAATATGTTCCCGACGGTGAGCCTCACGTTTTCGGCGATCGTGTTTACGTTTATGGTTCACACGACATTTTTAACGGTTGGGGATTTTGTCTCGGGGACTATGTCTGTTATTCCGCCCCCGTAGACGACCTTAAGGAGTGGCGATATGAGGGAGTGATCTACTCAAAACTTCAAGATCCCATTAATTCTGATGGGCAAATGGTACTGTATGCTCCCGACGTAACAAAGGGGCACGACGGCAGATATTATCTTTATTACGTTTTGGATATGTCTGATGTTGTTTCGGTCGCGGTCTGCGACACACCTGCGGGCAAGTACGAATTTTACGGATACGTTCATTATCCCGATGGAACACTTTACGGCAGAAATGCTGAACAGGGTGACTACCGCCAGTTTGATCCCGGTGTGTTCACCGAAGGAGACAAGACATATCTTTACACGGGATTCGGCAGATTCTCCCCAGGTGCGTTGGCAACGGTACTTGACAAAGATATGCTGACTGTCTTACAAAAACCAAACGTTATAGTCCCCTCCACAATGTATGAGGGCGTTAACGCCGCTGTCGGCACCGAATACGAGGGGCACGGCTTTTTTGAAGCTTCATCAATGAGGAAGATAAACGGAAAGTACTATTTCATATACTCCTCGGAGCTTCAGCACGAGCTTTGCTATGCGGTAAGCGACAAGCCCACCGAGGGCTTTAAGTACGGCGGAATTCTTATAAGCAGCTGCGACGCAAATATCGACTCATACAAGCCTTCGGGTATGAAAATGAGAGTCGGCGGAAACAACCACGGAAGTGTTGAATACATAAACGGCGAATACTATATTTTCTACCACAGACACACTAACGGAACACCCTTCAGCCGCCAGGCTTGTGCAGAAAAAATAACCCTTAATGCCGACGGAAGCTTTACACAAGCAGAGGCTTCTTCCTGCGGTCTTAACGGCGGCCCTCTTGTCGGGAAAGGCTATTACCCCGCGTATATTGCTTGTTATGCCTTCTCGCCAAACGGATTTCCGAAGATCACGCAAGATGGCAAGGACGGCGACGAGATTCCCGGTCACGTGGCAAACATCGTTACCGGCACGACTATCGGATTTAAAAATTTCGAGTTCGACGGAAGTGTAAAAGAAATCGAGCTTACTATCAGAGCAGG
>SVRU01000101.1 GCA_015064665.1 Oscillospiraceae bacterium | reverse complement strand
TGAATAAGGGATATCGTTATCGCGTCTGTAAACGTTTGCACGGGGGTTGTCCCAAGAACGGAAAACTGCCTTAACAGCGCCGATAAGCTGTTCCTTGGGATCGGAGGGGAAGTCAGCGCCAATCTTAGCCTTGTACTCAGCCTTGAACTGATTTGCAAGCTCCTTGAGGTCGTCTGCGGTAAGCTCAACGTCAAGCTTAACGCCCTTTTCTTCCTTCATTTTGTCGATAAGCTCTTCAAAGTACTTCTTGCCGACTTCCATAACGACGTCGGAGTACATCTGAATGAATCTTCTGTAGCAGTCATAAGCCCAACGGGGATTGCCTGATTTCTTTGCCATAACCTCGACAACGTCTTCGTTAAGACCAAGGTTAAGGATGGTATCCATCATACCGGGCATAGATGCTCTTGCGCCGGAACGAACCGAAACGAGAAGGGGGTTTTCAAGGTCACCGAACTTCTTGCCGGTAACGCCCTCCATCTTTGTAATGTATTCCATGATTTCAGCCATGATGTCGGCGTTGATCTGTCTGCCGTCCTCATAGTACTGTGTGCAGGCCTCGGTAGAAATAGTGAAGCCCTGGGGAACAGGAAGACCGATGTTGGTCATCTCAGCGAGGTTAGCTCCCTTACCGCCGAGGATCTCACGCATGCTTGCGTTACCCTCAGAGAAGAGATAGCAATACTTCTTGCTCATTTTTGGTTTTCCTCCAATATAAAAAAATTATTTTTGACAATTTGAATGGCGAATTTGTGAAATTGCGCGCCAAAAAAGGCGCTCCCACGCTTTCGTACCCTATATTTTAGCACATAATATGCAAAAATTCTATACTTTTGTTAAAAAAATATCAAGAAATAAATATTGTTTACAGTTTGTTAACATTTATAAAAAGCAAAAACGCACCTTTTATCAAAAAGTGCGTTTGGATGCGTTTATACAGTCAATTTTTTGTTTCTGTTGCCAAGTTGATTATTCTTATTTTCGTTTTTCTGCAGATTTAAGAGCGTTATATGCCCGCTCGATTCTCTTACCTAGGCATATCTTCCACCTTTCGTTTTATAAACTATGTTTTTCCGAATTGTTGCACCAGAAGAATAGGCATTTTCACTGTAATATTTCTATGTATCTCTTCAACGTTCGGGGCATGGGGCAGGGAATCGTAAAGCTTAAGAAATTTCTCATCATTATATTTAATCGCGGCAAGCAGCATAAAAGACTCTTTTACGGGCCATACGTCAAAATATTCGACGTCGGGCGGCAAAAACCAGCTTGATTTGTCGGCAAGATAGGGATAAAGAAAATCAAGTCCGCGTTTTGCCGAACGGCCGCCATCGGCGGTGTATTCCCATAAATCCTCATTTCCGTAAAGTGTACCCAGATGAACGAGGTTAATTATGTTATCAAGCACAAATATCGAATAGGAATAGGGCTTGGTTCTTCCAAGCTCGTCCGGAAATGCACCGTCCTCTCTCATCTGGTTTGGAAGTATTATCTTTTTATATCTTTCGACGCACTCGTCTATTATTTTTTTGTTGCCTACAAATCCCGCAAACGATAGTGCCTGCACGTGCCAGCATACAGAGTGGTTGTTAGGCTCATCTCTCTCGGTGATTCCGTTTTTGCTTTCGTTCATCCATTCAAGATATCGGCTGAACCACGTCTTAAGCCCCTGCATTACCTCATTGGTCATGTGCTTTGAATCCTTGAGTGCCTTTATCGCAAACGGAATCTCTGTCAGGTGCAGTGTGTCTATAATTCCAATGCCGCGGCCGTTGCACACACCGGGAATCGCCTGCGCGTATTCAAGATGCGGCTCCATGCGAGTGTCCTCTGCAATGAAAAATTCATAAAGCATTTTTACGGCAAGCTCTGCGTAAGCCTCATCCCGTGTCACCAAATAGCCTGCGCTGAGGTTAGAAATGTTTGTTCTCATTTTGCGCAGCAAAAGACGGTGCGCGTTAAAGTTTTCCGGGTTACTCAGTCCGTCGCGGCGCACGTAGGGCAGTCCGTTCGATGTGTCGGGATTTGGCCACCAGTAGTCACCGTTTGAATAAAATTCGTGCTTCGTCCCGGGACTGAGCGGTGATGCTTCGTCGGTTATGTGGCATGGCTTTTCGGAAAGCGAGGCTTGGGCAAAATCTATTATTTCTTTTCTGTTAAAGTGCATATCGTTGAGCATTTTTTGCGGGCATCTCCGTTTCTGTGGCATTATATTATCAGTGCCTGGTATCGTCCGTGAAGCATTCGCAGAAGCGTGCGGAAAAAGACGGCTCCTCGCCCGCCGCATAGAGATGCGATACGTCACCTATCGCAGACGCGCGGAATTGAGCAATACCCGCCTTTCGTTCCTCCGTATATACCGTGGTTACCGACGTGGGAGCCATACAGGTGTGCTGCCAGAGCGAATAGGGTGAGCAGTTTAACAGATGCGAGAGCAGCACCGAGCCAAGTCCGAAATGGCAAACGAAAACAAGGGTGTCGTGATTTGGTCTTGTTGCCTTGTAATTATATCCGTCGCGTTCGTAGCCATGCCTTGCGAGCAGGGCGTCAAAATTGCCGCATACCTCTTTGTAGTAGGCGGGGGCGTGAGAATTTTTAATAAAATCCTCCTTAAGCCATCTCGTCGGATGATAAATATTCTCAAGGGAGTCAATAAATTCCGGCATAATGTCCCAGCAGATATCTGCTTTTTCAAGATACGGGAGCTTGATCTCGGCAACGTCAAACTCTCTGAGCCACGGCAGAATCTCGGCATTTATTCCGAGCTTTTTTTCGGTCGGCTCAGCCGTCAGCCGCGCTCGCCCGAGCGGAGAGCAATACAGTCCTGTTATGGTTTCTTTAACCAGCCTGTGTGAGAGAAGCTCGGCTTCGAGCCTTCCCTTTTCTGTGAGACCGTCAATTTCATAATTCGGCTCACCGTGTCGAACGATCATGATTTTCATATCCGTACCCCGTGCTTCATTGATGATAACATTATAGCTCGTTTTGCCGAATTTTTCAAGTCTGTAATTTTCGCGTAGAAAGAGGTGAAATCAAAAAAACAGAAAAAATTCAAAAAAATTTCTGAAAAACTCTATACAAATCAATATTTTTGTGCTAAAATATTTGTGTTATAAAATTATCGCTTTGCGATTTTAAGGAGTTTTAAAAATGAAAAAGGTTTACGAAGGAAAAACAAAAGACGTTTATTCTCTTGAAAACGGCAACGTAATGCTTAAATTCAAGGATGATTGCACCGGCAAGGACGGAGTGTTTGATCCCGGTGAAAACAGCGTAGGTCTTACTATTGAGGGTATTGGAAAGGCAAACCTCGAAACATCGGTTTACTACTTTGAGCTTCTCAAAAAGGCAGGGGTTAAGACTCATTACGTTTCCGCAAACGTTGACGAGGCAACTATGGAGGTTCTTCCCGGTAAAGTGTTCGGTCACGGTCTTGAGGTTATTTGCCGTCTCGTTGCTACGGGCAGCTTTATCCGCAGATACGGTGAGTATATTGCAGACGGAACACGTCTTGAGGGCGGTTACGTTGAATGCACCTTCAAAAATGACGAAAAGGGCGATCCGCTCGTAACGGGTGAAGGTCTTGCGGCTCTCGGCGTTATGAGCCCTGAAATGTTCGAGTCCATGAAGGCTCAGACTCTTAAGATTACAAAGGTTGTTGCTGACGACCTTAAGTCTATCGGACTTGACCTTTGGGATATCAAGTTTGAGTTCGGCTACAACAACGGCGAGGTTATTCTTATTGACGAAATCGCATCGGGCAATATGCGCGTTTACAAGGGTGACAAAATAGTTGACCCAGTTGAGCTTACAAAGCTTATTCTTAACAGATAATACAGACCCTTTAAGACAGAGCGAGGACGTCGTTGTTTCGGTATCTTCGCTCTCCTTTTCTTTATTATAAAAGTTGGTTTTTGTGTTTTTATAGAAATGCAGAGTTAAATCTATTGGCGAAATAGAACGAAATGTTAAAATGTTATATACAAAAAACAAAGGAGAGAAAAAATGAAAGAAAAACTTATGGCAATGCTTGACGTCGTTTTGAATTGGGCAACTAATACCGGTGTTAAGCTGCTGGTTGCGCTGATACTGTTACTTATCACTTTCAAGATAATCAACAGAATTGCAAGAAAGATTGAAAAGCGCGGTGAGAGCGGCAAGCTTGATAAAACTATCGCAAAAGTGTTTGCTTACACCTTTAAGCTTGGCTTGAAATGCGTCATAGCGATTTGCCTTGTCGGCTACGTCGGAATTGACACAAGCGGACTTGCAGCGCTAGTCGCATCTCTCGGTGTCTGTGCAGGTCTTGCACTTAACGGAGCGCTCTCAAATCTTGCGGGCGGTGTTCTCATAATTCTTACAAGACCCTTCAAGGTTGATGATTTTATTGAGGCGCAGGGATATTCAGGTGTCGTTGAGGATATACATATCACTTGCACCAAGCTTCGTACCGGTGACAATAAGGTGGTTTATCTTCCTAACGGAGCGCTCTCAAGCGGAAGCATCGTTAACTATTCCGAAAAGGATACGAGAAGAGTTGATTTCACCTTCTCAATAGGATACGGAGACGACTTTGAAAAGGCTAAAAACATTGTAATGGGAATCCTTGAGTCGCACGAGCTTGTGCTCTCCGATCCCGCGCCTATGGTAAGAGTTTCCGAGCACGGTGCAAGCAGCATCAACATAGTCGCGCGCGGTTGGGTGAAGAGCGGTGATTATTGGACGGTGAACTTTGACGTTCTTGAGGCGGTTAAGCTCGCCTTCGACAAGGAGGGAATCGAGATACCCTTCAATCAGCTCGACGTGCACGTTAAAAACAGTTAATACTAAAAAAACAACAAAGCATAAAATTAGAGCGAAGAAACCGTATTTTTTAACGGAATCCTCGCTCTTTTTGGGTTATGCCTAAATGAAGCACCTTTGGGGCTTGCTTGATTTAGAGCAGAAATCGTCGGCTGACGAGCGAGAGGCGTACAAAGGTACGCTGAGCGAGGAAACGGCGATACAAAAAGAGCATAAAAAGGAAGAAATTTGTAGAATTTCAACCTTAAAAAAACAACAAAGCATAAAATTAGAGCGAAGAAACCGTATTTTTTAACGGAATCCTCGCTCTTTTTGGGTTATGCCTAAATGAAGCAGCCCCTTCTATTTTAATGTCTTGTGTCGTCGGTAAAGCATTCGCAGAACCGCCCCGAAAACGACGGGGCTTCATCGGCAACGTATAAATGCGATATGTCTCCTACTGCTGAAACGCGAAATTGCGCTATGCCTTCAACTCTTTCTTCGGTGTATAACGTAGTGACCGAGGTTGGGGCGGTGAAGGTGTGCTGCCACAGAGAGTAAGGAGAGCAGTTAAGAAGATGAGAAAGCAGAACTGCCGTCAAGCCAAAATGGCAAACCAATACGACGGTGTCGTGATTTGGCTTGATTGCTTTGTAGTTGTATCCGTCGCGCTTATAACCGTGCTTTGAGAGGAGGGCGTCAAGCCCGTCGCAAACCTCCTTGTATGCAGCGGGGACGTCGGAATTCTTTATAAAACTCTCGTCGAGCCATTTTGTCGGGTGATAAATATCGTCTAGGCTGTTTATAAACTCGGGCAACACGTCCCAGCAAATTTTTTCGGTTTCAAGATACGGAACCTTAATTTTGGAATCAGAAAATTCCCGTAGCCAAGGCTGAATTTCGGCAGCAAGTCCCGTTTTCACAAGAGTCGGCTCGGCTGTAAGGCGCGCTCTTCCAAGGGGGGAACAGTAGATTTTAGTGATATTTTCCTTAGCAAGTCTTTTTGAAAGAAGCTCGGCTTCGATTTTTCCCTTGTCGGTCAATCCGTCGATTTCGTAATTAGGCTCTCCGTGCCTTACTATAAGAATTTTCATAGAAGATATCCTCTTTCTGATAATTGTACCGAAACGATTATACCGCATCTCGGACGCAAATTCAACCAAATCCAACAAATTGAGGACAAAAACAAACAAATCTCCATTGAATATCGCAAATTTAAGTATTATAATGATTGTGATATAAAAAACAATTTTAGAAGGAGAAAAACACAATGGAACAGAAAAAAGTAAAATTTGCCGTCGTAGGCTTGCTCGGACTTGGAAGGTCACATATCAAGGGAATTCAGCTTAATTCCGATATAGCAGAGCTTGCTTGTGTTTGCGACATCGTTCCCGAGCTCGCGAAAGAAAAGGGCGAGGAGCTTGGCGTACCCTATTACACTGACTTTTATGAAATGATCAAGGTGGGCGGATTCGATTGCGTAGTTCTTGTAACTCCTGACTACGTTCACAGAGAGCATGCGGTTGCAGCTTGCGAAGCGGGCTATCACGTTCTTTGCGAAAAGCCCCTTGCACAGTCGGTTGAGGACTGTCAGGCTATGGTTGACGCGGCTAAGAAGTCCGGCGTTAAGTTCATGACCGGCCAGGTTTGCCGTAAGGCTCCCGGCTTCGTTAAGGCAAAGGAGCTTGTTGATGCAGGCGAGATTGGCGAGCTTTTCTTCGTTGAGTCGGAGTATGCTCACGACTATCAGTTCCTCGGCAAGGCTTGGAGATGGGATCCCGTTAATCTCCGTTACAGCATCATAGGCGGCGGATGCCATGCTATCGACCTTCTCAGATGGATTGCAGGCGACCCCGAAAAGGTTATGGCTCTTGCGAACAGAAAGGTTCTTACCGATTGGCCCGTTGATGACTGCACTATTGCGATTATGCAGTTCCCGAACAACGTTGTAGGTAAGATCTT
>SVRU01000100.1 GCA_015064665.1 Oscillospiraceae bacterium | reverse complement strand
AAAACGATGAAGGAAAGTGCATCAACAACCTCACCGTTGAGCATAAAATCAAGCTTAACAAGCTTTGATTCCTTGTATCCCTTAAGCTCATAGTCAAGAGAAGCATATCCCTTGGTCCTACTCTTCAGAGCGTCAAAGAAATCGTATATTATTTCGTTGAGCGGAAGCTCGTAATGCAGCTCTGCACGCTCCGTATCGATATATTTCATATCAACGAACACACCGCGCCTATCCTGGCAAAGATCCATTATTCCGCCAATATAATCGGTCGGAGTAATTATAGACGCATTCATTATAGGCTCGTATGCGCACTGAATTTCATCTGCAGTCGGAAACTTTGAAGGATTGTCGATAAGAATCGTTTCTCCATCGCGCAAATCTACCTTATAAATAACAGACGGAGCAGTCGTAATCAAATCAAGGTTAAACTCGCGTTCAAGTCGTTCCTCAATAATTTCCATATGAAGAAGTCCGAGAAAGCCGCAACGAAAACCGAAGCCGAGCGCAATAGACGTTTCGGGCTCGAACACAAGAGAGGCATCGTTTAAACGAAGCTTTTCGAGCGCATCGCGCAAATCGCCGTATCTTGCTCCGTCGGCGGGATATATACCCGAGTAAACCATCGGATGCACCTCGCGGAATCCGGAGAGAGGCTCGTCTGCTCCGTTTTCTGCGGTCGTAACCGTATCACCGACACGCGTATCGCCTACGGTTTTAATTGAAGCGGTTATATAGCCAACCTCGCCCGCAGAAAGCGAGTCGGAGCGTTGAAGCCCGAACGCCTGCATTGAGCCAACCTCAACAACCTCAAAAACCGTCCCTACGGACATAAGCTTGATTCTGTCACCGGCTTTAACCGATCCGTCGAAAACTCTGATATAAACCACGACCCCAAGATACGGGTCGTAATGAGAATCAAATATAAGAGCCTTAAGAGGCGCTGATGCATCACCCGATGGAGCAGGAATATGAGTAACTATCTTTTCAAGCACGTCCTCAATATTTATTCCGTTTTTGGCGGAGATTGCAGGCGAATCATCGGCAGGTATGCCAATCACGTCCTCAATCTCTCGCTTCGTTCCCTCTATATCCGCGCTTGCCAAATCAATTTTATTTATGACGGGAAGAATCTCAAGGTCATTATCAATTGCAAGATAGGCATTAGCAAGTGTTTGCGCCTCAACCCCCTGCGTCGAGTCAACGACGAGCAACGCTCCCTCGCAAGCCTTAAGAGAACGGGATACCTCATACCCGAAGTCAACGTGGCCGGGGGTATCAATCAGATTAAATTCATAATTTTCACCATTTTTCGCGCGATAATTTAATTTTACCGCTCTTGCTTTGATCGTTATTCCGCGCTCACGCTCAAGATCCATATTATCAAGGATCTGATCCTCCATATCTCTTGTTGCAACGGTGCTGGTTTTTTCAAGCAATCTGTCGGCAAGAGTTGATTTTCCATGGTCGATATGAGCAATTATAGAAAAATTTCTTATAAATTTTTGTTTGTCGGTCACTTTTTTATCCTTCTTAAAATTTAAACTTCCATCAATTTTTTAGCATCTGCTTCAAAAAGCTCCGCCTTCCTGGCAACATCTTCGCGATTTGTTCCGTGAAGCAATATATATATTTTAATCTTAGGCTCTGTTCCGGATGGACGCACTATTATTTTATCCCCGGATTCAAGAGTATAATAAAGCACGTCTGAGACCGGTTGAGACGTTGAAGTATGGCGTCCGCTCTTTTTCTCAAGCACAGTTCCCGAAAGATAATCTCCTATACTGAAAACGTCTACTCCTCCAATAGCGCGAGGCGGATCTTCGCGAAGACGCGACATAACCTTGCGCCTTCTTTCTATTCCGTCTATCCCCTCCATGTAAACATCAACCGTTTTTTCGGAATAATATCCGTATTCATTGTATAGATTTTCAAGCGCATCAAAAACGTTCATACCGAGTTTTTTATAAAACGCGGTCATCTCAAGTATCATCATCGACGCGCCAACTGCATCCTTATCCCTTGCATATGAGCCGAAAAGATATCCGTAGCTTTCTTCAAAGCCAATCAGAAAGCCATTCTCGTTACCTTTTTGTATTTGATTTTTTACAACCTCACCGATATACTTAAAGCCCGTAAGCACGTCGTACAGCTTAACGCCTTGCTTTGTGGCAATTTTATACGCCATATCGGTAGAAACTATGCTTTTTACACAATACGCATCACTTGGAAGAGTGCCAAGTGCTTTTCTCTGTTTTATAACGTAATCCAAAAGCAACGCACCCATTTGATTGCCTGATACGGTAACAAAAGCTCCTTCTTTATTGCGCACCATAACACCGACTCTGTCGGAATCGGGATCTGTCGCTATAACGATATCGCTTCCGACTTTATCAGCCAGCTTGATTCCGCGAGTAAAAACCTCCGGATATTCCGGATTTGGTTTTTCTACGGTTGGAAAATCACCGTTTGGGAGCATTTGTTCCTCTACGGTATAAAGATGCTTAAGTCCGATTTTCTTAAAAGCGTCGGGAACGAGTTTATACCCTGCGCCGTGAAGAGGAGTATAAACAATCTTTAAATCGTCTGACACTTCTTTAACCGTATTCGAATCGATCGCGGTCAAGAGAACAGCTTCAAGGTATTTATTATCAAAATCCGTGCCTAAAACGGTTATAAGTCCACTTTTTACCGCAATATCAAAATCTGCAATTTCGCCTGTATAAAGAACGTCAAATTTTGACAGAGCGTCTGAAACCGTTTCTGCCTGTTCCGGATTTATCTGCGCTCCGTCCTCCCAATACGCTTTGTATCCGTTATATTCCTTGGGATTGTGTGACGCGGTGATATTTATGCCCGCCATACAAGACAACTCGCGCACGGCAAACGAAAGCTCGGGCGTAGGGCGTATACCATCGAATATATACGTGTTAATTCCTGCACCTGCAAGCACACACGCGCTTATTTTCGCAAAAAGCTCGGAATTATTTCGTGAGTCGTATGCTATAACAGCACCTTTTTTTTCACCGCCATGCTTTTTGATGAGATGAGCTATACCTCGGGTAGCTTGAGCCACGGTAAATCTGTTCATACAACCAACGCCCATATACATAGTCGAGCGCAACCCCGCGGTTCCGAATGACAGGGGCTTCGAAAATCTTAATTCCTTGATTTTTTCGTCCTTTTCGATAGAAGCAAGCTCCGAGCGTTCATCATCCGTGAGAGCTTCAGAATTGAGCCATCTTTGATATTCTTCGTTATAATTCATAAATAAACCTCTGCAAATTATTAGACGGCAAAAGCCTCCTCAAGAGCCCTTGCCAGCTGATCGGGACAGGATGTGGTTTTCATACCGCACTTAATTCCTTTAAGCTTTGAAATTGCATCCTCAACAGTCATACCCTTAACCAAAGTTGCCACTCCAACTGTATTACCCGGACATCCTGAAATAAACTTGCAATCAACGATTACTCCGTCTTCTATATCAATAATTACCTTTCTTGAGCAAGTTCCTTTTGTGTTATATTCAATATGTTTAATCATAGAAGCTCTCCTATTCAAGATTTTTATAAAGACCAATTGGGGTATATGCGCCCGAAAACAAAGTAAGATATATTAATAGCAAAGAAAAATCCTTTCCTTCGTCACGAAAAACCACAGAATAATACTGTGAGCTTCCGTCATCGGTTTCAAACGAAATCGTATTCACTCTATAAACCGACGCACCGAAAGAAGAGGCCGCGGAAAGAAGCTCGGAAAGCAAAATCGAAGAATCGGCACGTAGGCGTATTTCAAGATATCTGTCATCCTCTTCTTCAACCTCATGAATGCAGAAATGTTTTGAAACGAGAGCGTATTTCATATCAGCCAGACCTTCAAATCCAAAGACGGGCGTTACTGAATAGATTTTAAGGTCCTCTTTAAACAGCAGCTCAGCAACCGAAGCAAGCCTTGCACCGCCCTTTTCCTCAAGAGGAAGAAGAGCAAAACCAACTTCTGCCGTAGATACGGCTTTTGCCGCTTCGGCAAGGCTTGACGAATACCGAACTCTCGGGTCAGAGAATGCTTGGGAAAAAACGTCATACGCTTCATCAGCAAGAGAATTTCTTACGTAAGTAAAGGTTTCGGCGACGCTTGAGGTTAGCAGAAAATCCTTCTCGGAAATTAGTATTCCCATTTTTGCAATCATATCCGCAAATAATTCTGTAAAAACTATTTTATCATACTCACAAATCAACTTAAAATATGACGATAGCCTCTTTAAATTTTCTTTCAGAGAGGATTCATCCGCTTCAAAATCGGGCAGAGAAAAACCGTCTGAAATAATCGAAAGTATTTCGTATATACCGTATCCATCACTTAACATTTCGGAAGCAAGAATTGCGGCATCACGTGCCAAATCGAAAATTTCGCATATTCTCTGCTCGGCTATTCGAGATTGCATTCGAGTGATTTTTCTTATATTATCGGCAGTTATATCATCAAAAACATATACACCGTCTTTATTCATAACTACCTCCCCTACAATTCTTTTAAATATATTATACAATATATTAAAGAAAAAAACAATATTTGAAATGAAAAACTTATCATTTTTTCAATTTCTTATTGATTTTTTGAAAGTTATATGTTATAATAGTTTTTGCAAATGCCGGTATGGTGGAATTGGCAGACGCGTCGGACTCAAAATCCGAAGGTAGCAATACCGTGTCGGTTCGACCCCGACTACCGGCACCAAGAAAAAAGCGACTCAAGTTTTTTTGCTTGAGCCGTTTTTTCTTTTGCATACATAAATTTAAAATATTCGTTTTTTTGCTTTTCTGCCTTGATTTATATTCTAAATGCATGTTTTTACATATTCAAGCAGATCGTTAAAGCTACCGTTTGGATAAACTGAAACGTCAACGTCTTTTCTGTTTATCAAGCAATCCGTAACCAAGAACACTCCCGAACCAAGCCTCTCCGCTATCATATCCTCGTCAACATCATTGCCTACCATAAGAACGTCCTTTGCTTCAAGACCCATCTGTCGTATTATATCTTCGTAATATTTCAAATTGGGTTTGCAGTAATATGAATTTTCGTATGTGGTAACAAGTTCGAAATCGGACAAATCAAGACCTGCCCAAACTGCTCTTTTTTCGGTTGCAATTCTCGGAAACAGCGGATTGGTTGCAAGCGCAACGCGCAACCCCATGCTTTTTATGGCAGCTACCGCGCGCACAGCATTTTCATTAAAGCCGCATGAGTTGCGTACTTTATCAAAATCCTCACTGTAATATGCATCAAAATACGGCTCGTCTTTTCTTACGTCTTTTCCGTATATCTCGGAAAAACTATCCCAAAAAACCTCTTCATTAGTCCTTTTACCATCGTTTTTCACCATAGCTAAAGAGCCGGACCAAATCGAGCTAATCAGTTTTTGAGATTCATATCCCAACGGAGCAAGCCTTTTTGCAAGTCCACCGAAATACGCTTTCATAAACTCGTTTTGCTCCATTGGCAAGAGAGTGCCGTCAAGGTCAAAAAGAACAGCTTTTATTTTCATTTTATTACTCCGCCATAAATATATAAGGATAAATCTCCTGACCGCCGTCTATGAAATAAATTTCTGCAGAGGAATGATTCGCTGCGATATACGCCTCTATTTCCTTGCGTTCTTCTTCGTTTGAATCGATACCGCAGAAAACGGTAAGCATAAACTTGTCAGGCATTTCAAGAAGCATTGTTGCGAGCTTACATGCAGCATTCTTGCGCACGGGCTCAGACAATACTATCTCCTTATCTATAATGCCTATCGTATCACCGTTGTTTATATGAACGCCATTCATATCCGCGTCGCGAATAGATGGAGAAATACAGGCTGACGTTACCCCGGACATAGCCGAAGTCATTGAAGAAATAACGGCATCAACGTCGGAATTGTCAAAATCCAAGGATGAAAGCGCAACATAACCCGTTCCTATATTTTTGGTTGGAATAACGTGCACCTTTGCCGCCTCATAAAGCTCTGATGCCTGTTGCGCCGCCATAAAGATATTTCCGTTATTGGGGAAAACGAATATATGCTCGGCAGAAATTTTCTCAAATGCCTCCAGGAAATCCTGCGTTGAGGGATTATGAGTCTGCCCACCCGTAACTGTAACGTCAGCTCCAAGATCGCGGAAGAGATTCTCTATCCCCTCTCCGTTGCATACCGCAACCGCGCCGTACATCTTCTTTGGCTCGGTTATTTTTTCCTCAACTTTTATATCTTCTTTTTTCGCCTCAACAGAGTCGGAATGCTGAAGTGACATATTTTCAATCTTTACCGTCAGAAATTCTCCGTATTTTCTTGCATATTCAAGAACCTTTTCGGGAGTAAGCGTATGAACGTGTACCTTAACTATGCTGTCCGTTTTAAATGCAACCACGGAATCGCCGATTTCTATCAAAAAGCTCTTCAAGGCATCAACGTCAAAATTGTCTATGTCGGTTTTTGAGTGTTGAAGCTGAAGCAAAAACTCCGTACAATATCCGTAAGTCATAACACTGTCAGGACCGAATGATGATTTATGCGGAGCCGTCGTTTCGGCTTTTTTCTGCTCGGAATAATAGGTATCCTTTGTATTTCCCTTTCCGAAGCACTCTGTTGAATCCGTCAATAATATGATAAAGACCTGCAGCACCGCTATCTACAACGCCCGCCTCTTTCAGAACGGTCAAAATCTCGGGAGTTCTGTCAAGAGAACGGTTCATTTCTGCCGAC
>SVRU01000007.1 GCA_015064665.1 Oscillospiraceae bacterium | reverse complement strand
CCCATACAAGTATTGCTATTCTGGTTGCCTTTACGGCATCAAGAATAGCAATACTTGTATGGGTGTAAGCACCGGGATTTATAACTATTCCGTGAGCGCCCTCGAAATATGCCTCCTGTATTTTATCGACGAGATCGCCCTCGTGATTTGACTGAAATTCAACCAATTCATATCCGCGCTCGTTCGAATGTGAGCGCAACATATTTATAAGCTCTTTATAACTTTCCGTGCCGTATTGCTCGGGTTCTCTTATACCGAGCATATTGAGGTTAGGACCGTTAATAACAAAAATCTTTTTCATTATCCGAAGCTCCTTTTGATTTTTTCAACAACGGAATCAACTTCGCAATCCGCGTCAATTCTTTCGTCCGCAGCCGATACGTATATACCGTAGCGTTCTTCGTATCTCTTCTTTATCTCTTCGGCGGAGAGTGCGAGGGGTCTGTCCGGTGTTGGCACAAGCGCCGAAAGAGGTCTGTCAATAAAATAAACTTTTCCGTTCTCGCGAAGTGCTGAAATATTATTTGGGTTGAGAACAGCACCGCCGCCCGTTGAAATCACAGAGCAGTTTTTAGCCGCTGCTTCTTTGATTATCTCGTGCTCAAGCGCGCGGAATGAAGACTCGCCCCACTCTTCAAATATTTTTGAAATTGTTTTTCCTGCACGCTCTTCAATAAGTGCATCCGTATCAATAAAGGGTCTTTCGTAGAGCTTGGCAAGTATTTTTCCAACTGTACTTTTTCCCGATCCGGGCATACCTATAAGAACGATGTTTTCCTTCTCGCGCATGATGTTTTTGAATATCTCGTCACCGTCCTTGTCGGAATAAGCTGTGTCAATAAATATTTCCGAGGCTCTGAGTGCTTGCTTGACAAGCATATAAAGTCCGCCTTCTGCAGGAATACTGCGATTTATCGCTTCGAGTACAAGAGGGGTTCTCAACGGATTATAAATTGCATCTATTACACCCAAAAGATTTTTAAATTTTGAAAGCTCTATCGGAGAGTCATAAATTTTTGGGTACATACCAACCGGAGTGGTGTTGATTATAACCTCGGCATCAGTGTGCTTTTCATAAAGCTCAAGGTAGGACACCGAATCGTCGTCAGCATGCCTGCTTACCTTTATTATCTCCTTTGCTCCAAGAGCCTTTGATACGGCATATGCAGTCTTTGAAGTGCCACCCGTGCCGAGAATTGCAACCTTTTTATCCTTGATATCTATATTGGCATGCTCTAAAAGACAGCTCATTCCGTAAAAGTCCGTGTTGTATCCGTAGAGCTTCCCGGCGCGGTTCACGACTGTGTTTACAGCGCCTATTTCTTTTGCGTGAGCATCAACGTAATACATATGGGGTATGACAAGTTCTTTGTAGGGAATAGTTACGTTTATCGCATTGAAATCAGAGTTTTGCATAAAGCTGTCAAGATTATCTCTTTCAATTTCGCGTAATTCGTATTCGTAGTCTGCAAGAGCGTTGTGTATTTCTTTTGAAAAGCTGTGTACAAGATGCTCTCCAATACAACCGTATTTCATGCTCGTTTATCCTTTTTGTAAATTATTGCTTGCTCTTTGCAAGGAAATCCGTTCCAAAGCGAAGTGTTAACATATCAGCAATTGCAATAGCGAGTGCTGCATCAACAACGGCTCTTACTCTGTGTATTATGGCAGGGTCATGTCGTCCCTGGATAGTAAGTTTTTTGTCGGTTTTTTCAGAGAGACTAACCGTATCCTGCTCTTTATATATAGACGGAGTGGGCTTTACCGCACATCTTACTGTAAGCGGCATTCCATTGGTAATCCCGCCGTTAATTCCGCCGTTTCTGTTTGTTTTTGTAACAATTTTTCCGCCTTGAACAGTGATTGGGTCGTTTGCTTCGCTGCCAAGCATATCCGCAAGAGCGAATCCGTCGCCGAATTCGATTCCTTTGATTCCGCCAATAGAGAAGAGTATGTGCGAAATCATGCTTTCCGCACTGTCAAACCAAGGCTCGCCGACTCCTTCCGGAACACCGATAATTACGCTTTCAAGAACGCCGCCTACGCTGTCACCCGCCGTGTGTGCCGATTTTATTTCTTGGGTCATTCTTGCTTCGCTTTCTTCGGAAAGAACGGGAAATTTTTTCTTTGACAGATATTCAATATCTGCGGCATAGTCGGAAAAATCTCTGTCTTTAATACCGTGCAGCTTAGATATGTGAGTTCCGATTTTTATTCCCGACTTTTCAAGAGCCGACTCGATTATTGCTCCTGCGGCAACCAATGCAGCAGTAACTCTTCCCGAAAAATGACCGCCACCGCGATAGTCCTGGAATCCGTGGTATTTACAGTTTGCCGAAAAATCTGCATGTGACGGACGGGGAAGGTCTTTTTGTTTTGAATAATCTTTACTTTTTGTGTTTTCGTTTTTAATCAGAATTGTAATCGGTGTGCCTGTTGTGTATCCTTCAAACACACCGCTCACGATTGAGTAGTCGTCCTGCTCGACTCTTGCGGTGGAGATACTGCCAAAAGGACGGCGCAGCAAGAGCTTTTTATCAATGTATTCTCGGTCTATTTTTATGCCCGGTGCCAATCCGTCAATAACCGCTCCTATATAATCTCCGTGACTTTCGCCGAAGATCGTAACGGCAAGACTTGTTCCGTAGGTGTTTTTCATATCGCAGAAAGCCTTTCTTTAATCATAGATGAGAAATCATCAACAGATATTTTCTCTATACGGTATTGGCCGATTTTGTCAACAAATATAGCCTCAACAAATCCGTTCTTCGTTTTTTTATCGTGAACGATAAAGTTTAATGCGTTATCTATATCACCTGTATATGAGGTGGGAAGATTTAATTTTTTGAGTATGGGCAAGAGTCTGTCCCGCACCTCGCCAGAGCACATGGGAAGCATTCCGAGTGCCACACACTCTCCGTGATAGAGTCCGTGAAGATCTGCATCTGATTCTATTCCGTGGCCGAGGGTATGCCCAAAGTTAAGTATTTTTCTAAGACCGCTCTCTCGCTCGTCTGCTTCGACAACGGCACGCTTTATCATAAGCGAGCGAATTACTATTTCCTCTATGTCAAGTGCTGTGTTTTTTTCAAATATTTCAAAAAGCTCGGAGTCCGAGGTCAATGCCATTTTAACCGTTTCGGCAAGACCTGCCGATATCTGTCTTTTTGGGAGTGTTTTAAGAGTGTCCACGTCTATAAGAACCGCTTTCGGTTGATAAAATGAACCGATAACGTTTTTTATTCCCTTAAAGTTTACCGCGGTTTTTCCTCCGATAGATGAATCCACTTGAGCGAGCAGGGTTGTTGGAACGTTGTAGAAATCGATTCCGCGCATATAAATGGATGCCGCAAAACCGCCGAGGTCGCCGATAACTCCGCCGCCGACCGCGACCAAACAATCTCCGCGTGACATTTCAAATCCAAGCATCACTTCGAAAATTTTTGAGAGGGTAGCCATACTTTTTGAACTTTCACCCTCTGCAACCGTGAAAATTACAGCTTCCTTAGATTTTGCAAGAATTTTTTCAGAGTATTCGCGCGGAACTCCTGTGTCCGTAAGTATAAACACTTTTCGGTTAAGATTTAAAATCTTATCAGCTTTTTCAAGCAATCCGCTCTCAACCGAAATGTTATAGCTTCTCTCATTAAGATTTAATTTTATAGTTTTCATGTCGTTGCTCCAAGATATGTTCCAACAGATTTTAATTTATCGCAGTAGTTATGAAGCTCAAGCATCATGTTCTTGCCGCTAGGTGTATTTACGTTGCCTTCGGCTTCAACGTAGAAGTAATATTGCCAAAGCAAATCCTTCATCGGACGGCTTCTCAGCGATATCATATTGAATCCGTGCTTACCAATAACATCAATTGCTTTGGCAAGAGCGCCTGCTTCGTTTCTTACGGTGAAAAGAAGTATCGTGTGAACGCCTTTTTCATTTTCTCTTCTTACGTCCTCAGCCCTTGAGAATACGGCAAATCTTGTTGTATTGCTTCGGCTTGCGTTAATATTTTTCTCAAGAACGGTAAGACCGAATATTTCAGCGGCTTCTTCACTTGCAATTGCCGCTATCGATTTGTCACCCTTTTCGCTGACGTATTTTGCTGCGAGAGCGGTGTTCGTGTATTCTATCTGCTCAAAGCCCTTTTCTTTGATGTATTCAGCACATTGCCCCAGTGCCTGTGGGTGGCTTATCACCTGCCTAATATCCGAAAGAGATGCATCCTTGGCTGCGAGCAGGTCATGGGAGACGGCAAGCTCGGTGATGCTGTTGATATAGAGAGGACCTGAGAACATAAGGTCTGTAACCTGTCCAACCTCACCGTTATAGCTGTTTTCAACAGGAAGAACAGCGGCATCGCACACACCTTCTTCAACTGCTTTGTAAGCTGAAAGAAAATCTCCGTAGGCAATCTTTGTTGCGGTAGGAAAAAGCTTTGCCGTTGCGATATGAGCAAAAGCACCCTCAGTTCCGCAATAAGCGATTTTCATACCTGACATAAGTCTGTCCTGATAGTTTCTTGATACCGCCATGTTGTTTTTTAAAAAGTTTACATAATATTCGCGCAACTCCTTATCCTCTACAAGTGCGGAATTTCTTCTAACAACCTCTTCTTCACGCGCGGCATCAAAGATTTTGAGCCCGTGCTCCTTTTTGTATGCGGCAACCATTTCAGCGGCGCGCATTCTTTTGCAGAAAAGCTCTGCCATTTTTGCGTCAACCTCATTAATAATTTTTCTTGCCTCATCAAGTGAGTTCATAATTTTTACCTCTCGCAGCAGCAAGTTAACACTGTTAACTTGTGTTTTATGCAATAATTATAGTATATATAATATTGATTGTCAATAGTTTTCTGCAATTTTTTTAAAATTGTATTGAATTTTTCATTATTCTGTGATAAAATGTTAACGCTATTAACTAGTTTATGGAGAAGATAATGGAAGCTGAATTTATAGAGGAAAGCGTCAGGACAAGACTTATCGTAGCAGGAATAAACGAACTTTGGGAGCGCGGAATCAAGGATTTTTCGCTGCGCCGCGTTGCGCTCTCCGCTGAGGTATCCTGTGCTGCACCGTACCGTCATTTCAAGGATAAAGAAGAGCTTATATCCGAAATAATAAAATTTATAGCGTCAAAGTGGGAGCTTTTGTGCCGCGAGATTGATTCGGTTTTTGAAAAGGATATTCGCCGCCGTATAATTGAGCTTTCCGTATCAAGTCTCAGGTTTTGGATTGCAAATCCGAATTACCGCTCGGTATTGATGACGGTTTCACCGTCGGGAATAAAAGCACTCTCGCTTTTTGACAACTCGCTTGTTCGTGCCATAGAGGAGTGGTGCGAAGAAAAAACGCAGGACTTTGAGTCGAAAAAATATACTGTTTTGGCATTGATATACGGTTCTCTTATGCTTCTTGATGAAAATTATGACGGCCTTTTTTTAGCCGATAAGCTTCGGGGAAAGCTTGAAGAGGAATTTCAAAATTAATATAAAAGTCGGATAAGCAATCTCCGCTGGAGTGAGCCTATCCGACCTTTATTATTTTATGATTGAGCATACAGCAATAAGTATGCCTAAAAATGCAAAATTGAAAAGTGAGAATTTAACGATATATCTCAGCGTGTGTCCTGGGTCTTGCTTTGAATACTCTCTGAAGGTGATAAGGCTCGCAAGCGAAGCAATCATCGTACCCGCTCCGCCTATGTTAACGCCAAGCAAAAGCTCTTTGTAGTTGTCCGTAAACTGTGAGAGCAGTATAGCAGACGGAACGTTGCTTATAAACTGACAGCTCAGCGAAGAGAACACCAATGTGTTTTTTTCAAGAAGATATGAGAAGAAATCACGCACGGCTTCAATTCTTGCCATATTTCCCGAGAAGATAAAGAAAAATACAAATGTGAAAAGAAGACCGTAATCCACGTCGCGAAGAGCTTGTCTATCCATAAAGATAAGTGCTATCGGGATTATAATGAGTCCAAGCCAGTAGGGAACGGTTCTGAATACGATTAAAATTGAAAAAGCAAAAAGAATAAGGTATATTACCGTTCTTGCTATAGGAAGGCTGGCTGCTTTTTCTTCAATAACAAGCGGTTCAACCTTTACAAAGACTAGGCAACAGCCTGTAATCAGAACGATTGAAATAATGAATGGAATAAACATTATAGAAATAAATTCGAGGTCGGGGATATTGAACTTTGAATAAAGGTAAAGGTTCTGGGGATTGCCGAAAGGGGTGAGCATACCGCCAAGATTTGCCGCGATGTTCTGCATTATAAAGGTGAACGCCATGTACTTTTCTTTTCCCGTCGTATGCAGAACGAAATATCCGAGTGGCAAAAACGTGAGCAACGCCATATCGTTTGCTATCAGCATTGAGCCGATAAATGTTATGTAAACAAGAGCAAGAATGGATAGTCTTGTGTTTTTGAATTTTCTGATTATAGCCTTTGCCAGTGTATAGAAAAAACGTATGTTTCTCAGTGCGCAAACAACGGCAAGAACGCAGAAAAGACAGGTCAGAGTCTTGAAATCAAAATAATCAAGATATGCCTTGTCGGGCGGAACAATAAATGATGTTATTAAAGCCGCTAAAGCTGCAATCAGCATAACGGCGTTTGTCTTAATAAAAGTGATAAGTCTTTGCATAAAAGCCTCGTTATATAAAATCAAATCAATTGTAGCACTGCTTTGCGAGAAAATCAACAGCTTTTTCAAAATTATCTTGCGGCTGGATTGACAAAATCCCGGAAAAGAGGTATAATTTTTTAAAAAGGAGAGAAGAAAATGTTATTTGCTCAGTATACGGGTCATCTGACCAAAAGATTTGGCGTTGAAGCCACGGTAAATATGATTGCCGATGCAGGATTTCCTGCTGTTGATATCACTATGTTGGAGAATGTAGATCCTCCTTTTTGCGATGATTGGCGCAAGCTTGCATATAGGCTTAAGGCTATTGCCAATGAACGTGGAATAACATATATACAGGCGCATGCTCCGGTAGGTAAATGGGATTACTACATAGAAAACGTAATTCCAATGCTGCCCGACGTTTTTGAATGTGCGGGAATTCTCGGAATACCGAACATTGTTGTTCATCCGATAATGAGAGGATACTACTATGACGATAAGGATAAAATGTTTGCCGAGAATATTGAATTTTACAAATCTATTGCTCCCTTGGCAAAGAAAAACGGAGTAAAGATTGCGCTTGAAAATATGTGGCAGCGCCACAGGGTTACGGGTCACATAGGCGATTGCGTGGGTGCTGACCCGAGAGAGCTTGTGAAGCTTTATGAAACGCTTGATGATTCAGAGGCATTTTCGATATGTCTTGATATTGGCCATGTTGCACTTTGCGGCAGAGAACCCGAAGATGCAATAAGGATAATCGGCGGAGAACGACTCGGTTGTATTCACGCGCACGACGTTGATTATGAAAATGACTTGCATGTCCTCCCCGGTCTTTCTAAAATAAACTGGGATAAGGTATGCCGCGCTCTCGGTGAGGTGGATTATAAAGGCTGCTTTACTCTCGAGGCGGGAAAAACCTATGGAAATTTTGAAGACCCTCAGATTCCCTCTGTTCTGAAATTTATGGCTGAAACAACAAAATATCTTGCAGATAAGGTTGATTTTTACAGAACGGGTATATAAAACATAAAACACGGACGGTTTGTTTGCCACATCAAAAGATGAATTGCAAGCAGCCGTCCGTGCTGTTTTATTTTTTCCAGGTCGATGGGTTGAATAGTATCATCATAGGAAAAAGCTCAAGTCTGCCTGCCAACATATCAAATGTGAGAACAAGCTTTGAAAAAATCGATAAATGAGCAAAATTGGACATAGGACCTACTTCAGCGAGTCCGGGGCCTATATTGTTTATTGCCGAGGCTATCGCTGAAAAATTAGTTACGAGGTCTGTTTCTTCAAACGAAAGAAAGATTACAGAGGTTGCAAAAACAAGAAAGTAGCATATAATATAGGCATTTACGGAACGAACCACTTCGTGATCTACTTTTCTTGAGTCGAGAGAAATTTTCTTTACCTGTTTTGGATGAACCAGCATTTTTAATTCTCTGAAAAAGCCTTTTACAAGAATAAGAATTCTTGAAACCTTAATACCGCCGCCTGTGCTGCCGGCGCAAGCTCCGATAAACATTAAAATAAGAAGGATTGTTTGCGAAAGGTTATTCCAAAGAGCAAAATCCGATGATGCAAATCCGGTTGTGGAGATTATCGATGAAACATTGAATGCCGAATGCTTAAGAGCTTCGCCAAGGGATGAAAATTCATTTGAAATAAGGTTGTCCGCTGTTATAATTGATATTGCTATAATGACAATTGCCGTAAAAACGCGCACCTCTGTATTAAACGCATCCTTGAATTTTCCGCGCATTGCAAGGTAATAGGAACTGAAGTTTATTGAAAAAAGGAACATAAACACAGTTGTCACTATTTGCACAAAATCCGAATATGAAGCGAAACTGTCGTTTTTTGTGGAAAAACCGCCCGTGCCGCCTGTTGAAAAGGATATACATATCGCGTCAAAAAGATTTGTTCTGCCGATAAGAAGTATGGCAAACATGATAAGTGTCATTATAAAGTAAATTACATACAAAATGAGCGCGGTTGTTTTAACACGGGGGACAAGCTTTGATACCGAAGGTCCTGGGCTTTCAGCTTTCATGATGTTCATATTGTGAGCTCCGCCGAGAGGCAGAAATGCCATGACGAATACAAGCACTCCCATACCACCGATCCAGTTCGAAAAGCTTCGCCAAAGAAGAATGCACTTTGGCAGTGCCTCAACATCCGAAAATACGCTTGCACCGGTTGTCGTAAAGCCTGAGGTAATTTCAAAAAGCGCATCGACAAATGAGCTGGTTACTCCTGAAAACAAAAACGGCATAGCTCCGAATACACTTAAAAATATCCAACTGAGCGCAACGATTACAAATCCGTCACGCGAGTATAATTTGGGGTTGTTTGGTTTATTTAAAACAAGAAGCGCACCTATTGCTGCGGTCAGAATAATCGACCACATAAATCCAAAGGCTGCCTTCTCGGCGTATATTATGCCTGTGATCAGCGGAAGAAAAAAGAATGCCGACTCAAAGAGCAAAAGCCAACCGAGAGTATATTTTATCATTTTATAATTCATATTCGAATCACCTAATTATGTCGGAGATATCATTTATACCGAGCAATTTTGAAACGATTACCACCGAATCCCCTGATTTTATCTCATCCTGACCGTGTGGGATAATAACGGTATCATTGCGAAAAATTGCGGCAACAAGTACGTCTTTTTTGAGCATCGGGCCAAGCTTTGCGAGCGGAATATTTATCACGGGTGAGGTGTTGCCTATTAAAAATTCCGTAGCTTCAACCTCATCTTTTATAACGGTGTACATAGTTTCCACATTGCTTCCAAGCGTGTTTTTCATAGCTCGCACGTATCTTGTGATTATGTCCGACGTTATGCTCTTTGGATATATCGTTGTGTCAAGCTCAAGATGTTTTATGACGTCATCATATTCGGGTTTGTCGATTTTAGTCATAATCTTTCCGTGTCCGTATTTCTTGGCGGAAAGCGAGAGGAATATGTTTTCCTCATCGGAAGAGGTAGCAGACAGAAAGGCGTCGGTTTTCTCTATACCTTCCTCGATAAGAAGCTCTTGATCGGTCTCGTCTCCGCAGATAACGGTGACGTATTCATAGAGAGAGGCGAGCTCTTCGCATCTTGCGTTGTTACCGTCTATTACCTTGATTGAGATGCCGGATTTTTTCAGAATATCGCACAGATAATAGGTGATATGTCCCGCTCCGACGATGAATGCATCCTTTATTGAGTGACCTTTTATGCCGATTTTTTTGAAAAAATCGCTTGCGTTTGCGGGAGAGGCGATAATAGAGATAAAATCGTGCTCTTCAAAAACGAAATCACCGTTTACGATATGCGCTTCATTGTCTCTTTCGCAGGTGCAAATAAGAACGTCGCTTTTAAGCTTTGTGATAACGTTTTTTACCGACATTCCAACGAGCATTGAGTTGTCTGGAATTCTGAATTTCAGAAGTTCGACGCGTTCTTTTGCAAAGGTTTCTATTTTGCTTGCGGCAGGGAAACGTAAAATACGCGCTATTTCTTCGGCGGCGGCGTATTCGGGATTTATAACCATTGCGAGTCCAAGCTCGTTTTTGAGATAAGATATCTCGGAATTGTACACGGGGTTTTGGATTCGCGCAATAACGCGGCATTTTCCGTGCCTTTTTGCAATAAGACAGCAAAGCAGATTTAATTCGTCAGAGCCCGTAACGGCTATAAGAAGATCGGCTTTTTCAATGCCTGCTTCGTTAAGCGTCGTAAGCGTTGCTCCGTTTCCCGTTGCGCCCATTACGTCAAGCTTTGAGGTTATTGAGTATATCTTTTCGGGGGAAAGATCTATAACCGTTATATCGTTTCCTTCCGAACCAAGCTCGGCAGCAAGCGTTTCACCGACCTGACCGCATCCGACAATAATAATATTCATAGTTTTACCTCTAACGATTTTATGTAAATATAATTATAAAGCTTTCGGTAAAAAAAGTCAAGTAAAATACCTACCAAAAAATAGGAAAATACGCGTAAGTGTCATATTATAAAGCAAAGCGACAAAGCACCTTATAATCTGACGCTTTGTCGCTCGGTTTTCTACGCGGCGTTTTCCCCACCGTTATAATCTTTAAAATAATGGGAGCCCATAAGCTCGTAATGAATTCTGTCCGCGATAACTCTCAGATAGTCGCTTTCAAGGGGCGACGTAAGTCCGACTCTTTCAAGATGCTCGTCAAACGTCAGTTTATCCTCGCCTCTGTCAAGAAGCTCCATATACACTTCAAATCCGCTTCCATCATCGTTTAGCTCCGCAAAATATATTTCGAGAGATAATGCGGCAGACGTGCAATAGGATTGAACGTAGAATGGGTAAAGGAAAATATGGGGAATCGTTACGTATCCAAGAGCGTCTATCACGTTTGAATTAAGTCCTACGGTTGTTGCCGCTGTCTTGACGGCATCGTTTAGCGTTTCAATACTGATGTTTTCCTTCGGGATGTCGTATGCAATATGTTCAAAAGCGGCATAAAATCCTTGGAAAATTATACAGCTCAGTGTTTGTTCGATTTTATAAAGCGTCAGATTGTTTACCGTTTGCTCTGATAGAATGCCGTCAAATTGAGTGAGAGCAAGCAGCTCGAGAGCTTGGCTTGAAACCTCGGAAAGATCAAGAGAGGTTGACGCCGAGTAATTGATATAATAGTCTGCAAAATGACCGAACTCATGGCAAAGAACGGTATAATCTGTGACGTCACCTTCGGTTGAAATAAATATAAACGGAGCATTGTATGAGTCAAGATATGCGGTAAACGCTCCGTCAAAACGGTTGCTTGATGAGGGAGAAACGTCAAAAAGAGAGTGCTGGAGCATATACGAATATATTTCGTATAGCTTGGCATCTGCGTTTTTCATAATGTCAGCCGTTCCGTTGATAAGGCGGTTTTGTTCGATTTGTCCGCGGTTCGAAAAGTCATACTGATTGAATATATAGCTTGAAAGCTTCTGATATACGGGGAGAAGAAATCTTGAAATATCACAGAGAAAGTTTTCAAAATCACTTTCTGAATATTCGTGATCCATAACGTCATATGCAAATTCAGCGTAGCTTGTGTGTCCGAACTCATCGCTGATATCTCGGCGTATTTTAAACAGATCAACCAACAGCTCCTCGGATAATTTTTGCACCTCGGATTCGTAAATTTCAAGACAGTCTGTTTCGACTGTCTTGTACTCCTCGGAATTAATTCCCAGAGAATCTGCGTAAAAAGCGAGAATGTTATCTACTGTATCTCTTTTAAATTTGTATGCAATAGTAACGTTGGCAGTAGAGAGGGAAGAGTATCTTGACTCAAGTTCAGCCTCCGCCTCCATAAGCTCAACCACCTCATCGGTATATTTTCCTCCGTCTTTGTATGTGGCGATAAGGTCGTTTTGAAAATATTCTTCCTCGAACCTCTCTGCGTGCGCAGAATTTGCAGCAGTTACGAGCATATTTTCGACCGATTTCGAAAAGGACGGGAAATTAGTCGAAATATATTCATTCTCTGCCTGCCAATAAGCGTTAGAGGTATCCTTGTATGCAAGTATATTGGCGTAAGAACGCATCGTCAGAAGCTCGTTATAACCGTCTTCAAGTGCTTTAATCATCTCAAGCTGTTTCTCAAATGTCTCCGTGTTTTCTTCGATAGCCGAGCAAACTGCGTCGAAGTCGGATATAATTTGGTCTATATCCGGCCTTTGATAAGATATGTCGGAGAAGTTTACCGTTCCGCGAAGGTAGTCTTTGTATTCCGGAACTATTATAGCTTCGTCATCGTTGTTGCCGCCACCGGATTCGTTATCGCCGTCTGTCACACCGTCTTGACAGGCGTAAAGCGTGAATATGCCTGTGGCAAGAAAAGCGAGAAGAAGAAATGTCGTTAAATATTTTTTCATAATCTTTCCTTTTTTATTTTACATCTGTAGTTTAATATATTTTTTCCTAATATTCAATAATAAAGATTGGCGAATTTGAAAAGAATTTATGAATTAAATTTTATTGTAAAAAAACCGAATGACGTATCCTGTCGATAAAAAAAGTATAAAAAAACAAAGAAAATACCGTCGCGGTGCTGAAAAACATGTTATTTTTTAAAAGAGCTCGAACAAAAAAATGCGTGTTCATACAAAATTAACATTTTGGATTTTGGCTATTGTATTGAAAAATTGACAAAAATGGTATAGAATATATCGGAACTAAATTTCAAAATAAAAAAAACGGAGCGCTAGCGGATATGACGGCGCTTTGAAATAAAGGATGAAAATGGCTAGATTTGTTTATGCGGATAATGCTGCAACGACGCCCGTAAGCCGTGAAGTTATAGAAGCTATGACTCCGTGCTTTGAAAGCGCGTGGGGAAACCCCTCAAGCATGCACTCGAAGGGGCGTGAGGCAAAGGAGCTTCTTGACGGAGCAAGAGAAAGGATTGCAAAGGTCTTTAACTGTCAGTCGTCCGAGATATATTTCACCTCCTGCGGTACTGAGGCTGATAACTGGGCAATAAAGGGTGCTGCAATAAAAATGCGCGCCAAGGGCAGAACACATATAGTAACCAGTAAAATAGAGCATCATGCAGTTCTCAACACCTGTGAAGCGCTTGAAAAGGAAGGGTTTACCGTCACCTACGTCGGTGTTGACGAGGACGGTGTTTTGAATCTTGACGAGCTTCGCAAGGCAGTTACCGATAAAACCGCAGTCGTTGCAATTATGTATGCAAATAACGAGGTTGGAACGATTCAGCCGATTGACGAGGTTTGCGATATAGCTCACGAAAAGGGAGCTCTCGTATTTACCGATGCCGTTCAAGCGGTCGGAAACCTGGATATCGACCTCTCTTTATTGAATGTTGATATGTTGGCTCTGTCGGGGCATAAGCTTCATGCGCCAAAAGGAATCGGCATGCTTTTTGTTCGCCGAGGCGTAAATATCGCGAATCTTATAGACGGCGGAGGACAGGAGAGAAGAAAGCGCGGCGGTACCGAAAATCTTCCTTATATTATAGGTCTCGCGCGAGCTCTTGAGGTTGCTAAAGAAAAAATCAAGGATCTGCCCCGCGTTGAACAAATGCGCGACAGACTGATTTCGGAAATAACAAAAATACCATACTCGAAGCTTAACGGTCACAAAACGAAGCGTCTTGCAGGAAACGTTAACGTTGGATTTGAGTATATAGAGGGAGAAAGCCTGCTTCTATGGCTTGATATATCGGGCATCTGCGCTTCGACGGGCTCTGCATGCTCGTCTGCGTCTCTTGAAGCCTCCCACGTGCTTCTTGCTATGGGCGTGCCCCACGAGAAAGCGCACGGCTCGCTCAGACTTTCGATTTCTCACGAAACCACGGAGGAGGACGTTGATTATATTATAGCAACGCTTCCTGCAATTGTCGAAAAACTCAGAAATATGAGTCCTCTTTGGGAGGATGTCGTTAAAAACAGTACGGAGAATAAATAATGAAATACAGTGAAAAGGTAATGGATCATTTTACAAATCCAAGAAACGTTGGTGAAATCGAGAATGCGGACGGCGTAGGTACCGTCGGTAACGCTAAGTGCGGAGATATAATGAAGATGTATCTCAAAATAGAGAACGACGTTATTACCGATTGCAAATTCAAGACCTTCGGTTGCGGTGCCGCAATCGCAACGTCGTCAATGGCAACCGAACTTATAAAAGGTCATACTATTGAGGAGGCGCTGAAGTTGACAAATCAGGTCGTCGTTGAGGCTCTTGACGGACTTCCGCCCGTAAAGGTTCATTGCTCGGTTCTTGCCGAGGAAGCGGTAAAGACCGCTGTTGCCGATTATTACAACAAGATAGGCAGACCTGTTGACTTTGAAATAGAGAAGAGCCACGAAGAGCACTGATGCGAATCTTACTTGGAATGAGCGGCGGGCTTGACAGCACTTACGCGGCATACGAGCTTATGTCAGAAGGGCATAAGGTAGAGGGGGCAGTATTGAAAATGCACGGCTACACCGACGTTGAAGCCGCCGCGGAATCTGCCGCAAGTCTCGGAATTACTCTTCATACGATAGATTGTCGCGAAGTGTTTGATGAAAAGGTTGTAAGCAATTTTTTGTCGGAGTATCCGAAGGGAAGGACTCCTAATCCTTGCATAATCTGTAACAGTGAGGTGAAATTTCGCGAGCTTCTGCGATACGCTGAGGAAAACGGATTTGATGCAATTGCAACGGGACATTACGCTAAGGTTGTCAAGCGTGAGTATAAGGGAGAGTGTCGTTATACTCTGTCATCTTCAAAAGACTCCCATAAGGACCAAACATACGTTTTGTGGCGATTGCAGCAGGACGTGCTATCCAAGCTCATGTTGCCTCTTTCGGAAACCGAAAAGTCGGTTATAAGAGAGAAAGCGGCAAATATGAATCTGAAAGCTGCGGACAGAGATGAAAGTCAGGAGATTTGTTTTGTTCCGTCTGGCGATTATGCTGACTTTATCGAAGAACGCACGGAAAAATCTCCGCGAGGCAATTTCGTTGATGAGAACGGAAAAATTCTCGGCGAACATCAAGGCATAATAAGGTACACCGTCGGTCAGCGAAAGGGTCTCGGCATTGCAATGGGAACTCGCGTTTTTATAACGAAAATAAACCCGATAAACAATGAGATAACTCTCTCTCCAAGCGATTCCTTCAAGGATGAAATATTCGTTTCTGAAATGAATTTCGTCGGAATGGCTGAGCCCGACGTGAACGAGGAAATCGAGCTTTCGGTAAAGGTCCGATACCACGCTCCAAAGGTAAAGTGCATAATGAAATACCTTGGCGGCGGAAGGGCGGAAGCCAGACTTCAAGTGCCGCAACGCGCAGTAACTCCCGGTCAATCCGCTGTGTTTTACGACGGCGATTTGCTTGCCGCAGGTGGCTTTATCGAATAAATTCAAGCGAAAAAAGGCATAGACCGTGTCTTTTTTCGTTTTTTTTATCATTTTTATATACGTAGAAAAAAACAGAAGAAATTTGTTCAATTTGACCAATAAAAGTTGTGCGCAATTCTGTACTGGTGAAATATGGTAAAACCAACATTTAAGTAAATTGAATTTACATACTTTCGAATTTGCTTGCACAAAACCTTTAAATACAATCAAAAATAGTAAAAAGAATTTACAAATGCTTGATTTTGTTTTAAAATGCCAAAAAATGTGTAAATAATTGTTTGCATTAATTTCAATTTGAGGTTTGATTGTCACGTCAAAACATTTGGATTGTCTCCAATGTCGAAAAAAACCGTCTTGACTTTTTTTATATATTATGGTATAATCTGTTGTATTAAAAGCCCATGTTGCGCTTGTTTTGCGTTTGCACATGGCACAATAAGATTTTTGGAGGAACCAATTCATGAAGAAGCTTTTGTTTCAGAAAGTGCTTTGCATCATCCTTTCTGTGACAACATTGTTCAGCCTGGTTGCGTTTACAACTTCGGCTGCAACCTCTCAAGATCGCGAGTATGGCTCTAACCGTGATACAGCATCTTCTCTTGAAGAGATGGAGGCTCTCGTAGGTATTCCCACCTATGAGGAGTATCTTGCGGAGTACGGCGATCCCGATTCTTTATCACAGAATCTCCCGACGATTACTGTTGATATCAAGAATATCATAAGCGGCAGCGATGGCAAGCTTGTGTCTGAGAGTGACAAGTGTCAGGATGCTATGAAAGAGGATCCTGCGAACTGGAAGGATTTTGGTGATAATCAAAATAATTCTATTTATCTTTCTTCGCAGGGAACAACAACTTGGAATTTTGAAGTGCCCGAGGGGGCTTCGGGTTACTATCAGATTAAGCTCGTTTATTTTAGCTGCATCACTTCGGAGAGTAGTATAAGTACTATCGAGCGTAAACTCTTTATCGACGGTGTGGCACCGTTTAAAGAGGGTAGTTATTTTACACTTAATAAGTTATGGGGATATACGAATATTTCCACCACCGAGCCGGAAGCGACCACTGAGCCGGACGGTGCTACAACCGAGTATAAGCAGCTTAAGGATGCGTACTGCAAGGTTGTTACGGTAATCAAGGACGGTTACAAGACAGTTACGACGTATTCGCTTTCCCAGGATATAAACGGCAACTCAATGTCGCCCGGCATCGAACAGTCTCCCTCGTGGAGCACGTATTTTTGCCAGGACTCAACGGGCTACAACAACGGTTATCTTAACTTTTATCTCGCTGAAGGCGGTCATCAATTAACCTTTGCTGCAGAGCGTGAGCCTCTCATCATTCAGAGCATTGAGCTTGTTCCTTATAGTTCTGCGTCAAACGTTTTGCCGTCTTACGAGAGCGTGAAGGAAATGTACGCGCAGAACGGATATAAGCCTGCCGACGGTGAAATAACCGTTATTCAAGCGGAGTTTCCCGATTACGTTTCCGATGCATCGGTATATCCGTCTAACGATAAAACGTCGTCTGCGAACTATCCCTTGTCTCCCAAGTCGCAGCTATATAACGTTATCGGTAAAAACAGCTATAATGCATTGGGTCAGTGGGCTGCATATAAGTTCCGTGTAAGTGACACGGGTCTTTACAAAATATCGATGAGATATCTTCAGAGCATGCTTCAAGGTATGTATCTCTGCCGTGCGTTCAGGATTTCCGGCGGTATATATGGTCTTGAGGACGGAACTCCTACCGTTCCTTTTGCCGAAGCTTACGATGCACAGTTCGTATATAACAAGAACTGGCAGTCAAAATTTGTAAGCGACAGTAACGGAAATGAGTTTGAGTTCTACTTCGAAGAGGGCGTTGAATATACGCTTTACGTTGATTGCTCTCTCGGTTCGCTTCAGAATCTTATTCAAAGGGCGGAGAACGTTCTTAATACCATAAACGATTACTACCTCAGAATTCTTCAGCTCACGGGTGCTGCTCCCGACGAATACCGTGATTACGGATTTCTTGCAATAATGCCCGACGTTCTCAGAGGCTTTGGAGTACAGGCTAAAGAGCTTGAGGATATCCGCGTTGAGCTCAAGGAGCTTTGCGGAACCAACGGTTCTCATATAGCAACACTGGGAACGATTGCGCTCTTGCTTGACGAAATGAGCAGAAACGACGGTTACAATGTTGCAAGTAACATGTCGAACCTTAAGAATTACCTTGGTACTCTCGGTACTTGGATCAACGATTCCAAGAAGGGAACTCTTCTCATCGACTCGATATCGATCTGTCCTTCCGACACGGCGAAGGGCGAGCTTCCCGCGGCAAAAGCAAACTTCTTCAAATCTGCTTGGTTCGAAATTACATCTTTCTTCTACTCATTCTTTACCGATTACGATAAGATGGGTGTTACGGAAACGAATATAGATACTGACGTTTCAATCGACGTATGGCTCGCCTTGGGTCGCGACCAGTCTAACATCTGGCGTACAATGATTGACGCGCAGGACGGTTTTACCGCGCAGACGGGATACGCGGTTAACCTTAAGCTCGTAACGGCAGGAACTCTTCTTCCGTCGATTCTTTCAGGAAAGGGACCCGACGTTTATATGGGTCTTGGTGCGGCTGACGTAATTAACTACGCTATCCGTGATGCTATATTGGGTATAAGCGGAAACATTCCGATTGAGAACTACAATAATGAAATTTTCAATAATACGTACTATACGTATGAGGGAGATGGAAAGCCCACTACCGAATATCGCGGTGAGGAAGGCTTGACGTTTGTTTCTTATCCTTTTAAAGAGTATGTAAACGCAAACTTCGTTCAGGCAGCTATGGATACGGTAACTCTTCTTGATGTTACGTATGCATTGCCTCAGACGATGGACTTCTCGATGATGTTCTACAGAATGGACGTTTTGGCTGAGCTTGGACTTGAAGTTCCTGAAACGTGGGAGGATCTTCTTTCGATGCTTCCCGTATTCCAGTCTAACAATATGGAAATCGGTGTAAGCTACGTATTGGCGCTCGACTTTATGCTTTATCAGAAGGGCGGAAATATGTGGAAATATACCGACGTTCCCGAATACGCGGGCTCGAAAATCAATCTTGATTCGGATATAGCTCTTGAATCGTTTGAGTATGTATGCCGTTTGTTCAGTGATTACTCTTTCCCGATTTCCTTTGATGCGGCAAACCGTTTCAGAACGGGTGAGATGCCTCTGCTTATAGGAAGCTATCAGGATTTCTATAACAAAATCGTTGTTTACGCAACTGAAATTGAAGGTCTTTGGGAATTCTGCCCGCTTCCGGGTTGCGCAACCTACGATGAGGCAGGTAACAGAACTTCAATCAACTACGATTCTCTTGCAACAATAACTGCTACCGTAATGCTTCACGGCTGTGAAGGTGAAGAGCAGCTTGCTGCTTGGGAATTCATGCAGTGGGAGACGTCTTCTGACGTTCAGTCTGAATACGGAAACAAGTTGGTTTCAATTCTCGGTCCGTCAGGAAAGTATGAAGCGGCTAACATAAACGCTATTCAGAACCTTTCTTGGACGGCAAATGAAAAGAAAGCAATTCTGGATCAGATCGAGCATATGTCTTCTATCGTAAACTACCCCGGTTCTTACATTTACTCAAGATACTTGAAATTCGCATTTCTTGATGCGGTTAATGATGGTGCGGACCCTGTTGATGCGCTTAGCAGCTACATAGATGCTATTAACGCTGAAATAACGCGTAAGCGCGAAGAGTTCGGACTTAAAACCGGCGACCCAAGTTAAGATTTAACTTTAAGGAGAAATATAATGTCACAGACAAATGCAAAGACGAAACGTCCGACGCAACGCTCCGAAATGACAAAAATGCAATGGACATGGAAGGAGATGAAAAAGAATAAAACGGCGTACTTTATGCTTGCTCCGTTCTTCATTCTATTCATCATCTTCACTGTCCTGCCGGTTGTTCTTTCGATAATACTGAGCCTTACGGACTTTAACATGTTGCAGATGCCGCATTGGCAGGGAATATCTAACTACACAAGACTATTCCTTGATGACGAGATATTTATTCTCGCATGTCAGAACACTCTGATATTTGCGTCAATAACAGGTCCCGTATCCTATCTGCTTTCACTTTTAATAGCATGGTTTATTAACGAGCTTCCTCCTAAGATCCGTGCGGTTGTAACACTTGTATTCTATGCTCCCTCGATTTCAGGTCAGGTTTACCTTATTTGGAAAACCCTTTTCTCGTCGGATGCATACGGTTGGGCGAACGCAACCCTTATGGACCTCGGAATTATTTCCTCTCCAATACTTTGGTTTGAAAATGCTAATTACGTTATGCCACTTTGTATCGTAGTTGCTCTTTGGACTTCGCTCGGTACGGCGTTCCTGTCGTTCATTGCAGGTTTCCAGACGATTGACCGTTCAATGTACGAAGCGGCTGCGGTTGACGGAATCAAAAATCGTTGGCAAGAGCTTTGGTATATCACACTTCCCACGATGCGTCCTCAGATGATGTTCGGTGCGGTGCTTGCCATAACGAACTCGTTCGGATTCGGTGCGGTTGTTGATGCACTCTGCGGTTTCCCATCGGTTGATTACGCAGCGCATACGATCATGCACCACCTGAGTGACTACGGTGGACAGAGATATGAAATCGGTTACGCATCTGCGATAGCCGTCGTGCTCTTCGTAATAATGTTCGGATGTAACAGAATTATTAAGAAGGCACTTTCGAAGGTAGGTGAGTAATAATGGCACGTTTGAAGAAACTTAGAACACGCGGTCACAGAGTCGTACTTAACCGTTCGGCAGGAGGTGACACGGGTATAACCGTTATGCTCACGATTATGGGAATTTTTATGTTCCTTCCGATGTATTACGTTGTTGTTCAGTCGCTTAAGCCTCTTGATGAGCTGTTTATGTTCCCGCCTCGTTTCTACGTAATAAATCCCACCTTTGATAACTTTACTGACCTTGTTACTCTGCTTAGTGATTCTTGGGTTCCTTTCTCAAGATACATATTTAATACGGTATTCATTACCTTATGCGGAACTGTCGGTAACCTTATATTCTCATCCATGGCTGCTTATTCTCTCGCTAAGCTTCGCTTCCCGGGCAGAAACGCTATATTCCAGATTATAGTTATGTCGCTTATGTTCCACTCAACAGTTAACCAGGTTACACACTTTATCATCCTTTCCTCTTTTGGATGGGTTGATACTTACCTTTCTATTATAGTTCCTTCCATGGCTTCAACGATGGGTCTTTACCTTATGAAGCAGTTTATGGAGTCCTCGGTTCCGGATACGGTTCTTGAGTCTGCGCGTCTTGACGGTGCAAGCGAATTCAGAACCTTCCTTATAATAGCAATGCCTATGGTTAAACCCGCTTGGCTTACGCTTATTATCGAATGCTTTAAGAGCCTTTGGAACTCAGGTTCTTCCATATACATTCACTCGGAGGAGCTCAAGAGCTTTAACTACGCGATAAACCAGATCGTTACCGGCGGTATTGCTCGTTCGGGTGCAGGTGCGGCAGCAACGGTCGTTATGATGTTGGTTCCCATTCTTGTATTTGTAATTAACCAGAGTAAGATCATTGAAACGATGGGTTCATCGGGAATGAAGGATTAAGGAGGCACGTATGAAAAAGATTGGTACAATAATACTTTTGGCACTTGTTGTAGTAATGACTTTCGGTGCGTTTTCTTCCTTTGCTTCCGAACCTTATACTACCTACACCTATTCAATTGACGGAAAACCACTTGAATCTCCCACTGCGTACAGAGCTGATTCAGTAGTTGACGCGATTGATATGAACATCAGTAAATATAGCGCCGAGGGCGGTCTAAAGAGCGCAGCTGACGTAACTACCGATGATCAGGCAAACGTTTATATCGCCGACACCGGCAACAACCGCGTGGTCGTTTTGGATAAGTATTACAAAGCGAAAGCGGTGATTGATTCCTACACGGATGAATACGGACGCACACAAACGTTCAGTTATCCGGAAGGTGTTTTCGTTCACACCCAGGTTGATGAAAATAACGGAGAAACAACGAGATACCTCTATATATGCGATACTGCAAACTTCAGAATCGTAGTGTTCAGAGAGACGCTTGACGGCTCCTTCGTTTACGACAGAACGCTTGACAAGCCTGAAACCCCGCTTCTTCCTCTGGAAGCGTACAAACCCGCTGCTGTTGCGGTTGACCTCTACGGAAGAATTTTCGTTGTTTCAAAGGCTTGTTACGAAGGCGTTATAGTTATGTCCAGTGAGGGTGATTTCACCGGATTTATCGGTGTTCAGAAGGTTACCTATTCTCTTATTGATATGATTTGGCGTCGTTTTCAGTCCAGCGAAGAACGCGCGACAGCGGTTAAAAACCTTGCGGATCCTTACAACAACATCACTGTTGACGAGGACGGATTCGTTTACGTAACCATGGAGCCTTCTACTCCCGGAGGAAAATCCGAGCAGTATTCTGCTATCAAATCAAAGACTGCTGCCTCTTCTCCCGTTAAAAAGCTTAATGCATCGGGTAAGGAGATCATGAAGCGTAACGGATTCTTTGATCCGGGCGGAGAGGTTGACGTTTTAAGCGGCATGGAGGTTTCTGTAATTGTAGACGTTGCGGTAGGTAAGGAGGGTTCGTGGACGATTCTTGACAAGTCGCGCTCCAGAACCTTTACCTACGACCAGAACGGAAACCTTTTGTTCGCGTTTGGTGACGAGGGCGAACAGCTCGGTAATATTGCAGAAAATAAGGCGATGGCAATAGCTTATCAGACGATAGGCGACGTATATAACCTTCTTCTTCTTGACAATGACACCAGTGGATGCCGTCTTACCGTTTACACGCCTACACCCTATTGTGATACAATTATAAGCGCACTCAGAAACCAGAATGAGCATAACTATTCCGAGTCTATCTTCTTCTGGCAGGACGTTCTTACTCAGAACAACAACTTTGACCTTGCTTACATCGGTATCGGTAAGGCATTGTTTAATCAGGGTAAATATGATGAGGCTCAGGCGATGTTTGAGAGCGCGTATGAGACCGATTACCACGATAAAGCATTCATGGAAATCAGAAAGCAGATTATTCAGAAGTGGCTTCTCCCTATGATAATTGCCGCGATCGTTGTAATTGTGCTTATCGTAAAATTCCTTGGTTATGCTAAAAAGAAAAACAAGGCGACCTCGCTTAAGGTTGGACGCAAAACCTACTGGGAAGAGCTTTTGTACGTGTTCCATCTCGTATTCCATCCCTTTGACGGATTCTGGGATTTGAAGCATGAAAAGCGCGGTTCGGTAAGAGCGTCGCTTACGTTTATATTTATAGCGATAGTAGCGTTCTTCTATCAGGCGATAGGCCAGGGATATTCCTTCAATCCGAGAGGCGACTATTCAACTGTGTTTATGCAGGTTATTGCGGTTGCCGTTCCCGTAATTCTTTGGTGTGTCGGAAACTGGTGTCTTACAACGCTCTTTGACGGTGAGGGAAGCTTTAAGGATATCTTGATTGCAACGGGATATTCGCTTGCACCTTTGCCTCTGTTCGTAATTATATCTACGATTTTAACAAACGTGATGACCTTGCAAGAGGGATCGATGGTTAACCTTCTCGTATCAATCGGATACGTTTGGGTATTCTTCCTTCTTTTCTTCGGCACAATGATCACTCACGATTATTCAATGGGTAAAAACTTTATAACCATTCTCGGAACGATAGTTGCAATGGCGGTAATTATCTTCGTTATCGTGCTGTTCTCATCTCTCGTCGCAAAGATGGTTTCATTCGTAATCGCAATCAGTTCGGAAATTTCGAACCGAATTTAGAAGCAGGAGGTAAGAAAATGAATTACAAAAGAATATTATCCGCTGCTTTGTTAGTGGTTATGATTTTTACGTCTGTGTTTGCTGCTATCCCGTTTACGTCTTATGCGGCTTATTCAGAGTCGAGCGCTTCGGCTAGTTCGAAGGTTCCCGAAGGATATACCGAGGCTAATCTTAACAGTGCTGAACTTGAAGAATATCTCAAAGAGATTCACGGCTCCAACGCAAGCTTTGATGAAAACAGCGATGAGCTTATAAGCTTGCTTTCGTACAACTTCAGTTCTGCCTCTGCTATGTTGAATTACGAGCTTAAGAGAGGATATCTCTACTATGCAAATTCAGCAGGCAATGATTATTCGATTTTCATAAACAAGTATACCGGTTTCATGTACTATGTTAACAACGTTACAGGCCAGATACTTACAAGTAACCCGATATCCCTTAATTCTGCTGCAAGTGCAGGGGATAAGGAAGTTTTGATGAGCCAGATTATCATAAAATATTCCGAGCTTGCCAACACTACCGTAACCCGTGAGCTTAACAGTATGAAATGGGCAGCGAGACGCTCGCAGATACAGGTTACGTCAATATCAAACGGATTGCGTGTTAACTACACGATAGGCGATACGACGGCAAGATTCCTTCTTCCCGGTATGGTTATTGCTGAGGATTTTGAAAGCACGATTCTTAAGCCCTTGATTAACTCGTTTGAATCTGCTATGAAGGAATACTGTGCCGATGCGCTTCCTGATGAGGACTTTACCTTCTTCGGTAACGAAAATTATGAAACGGAAGCCTACGGTTACGTTAACAACTCCGATAAAAACGGCTGGATAAAATATCTCTCGGATATGAAGAAGCTCTACGAAAGGGTTTATACCAATACCTCAAGCGCTGAGTACAAGTATCTCAACACCTTCAGAGCAGAGATAGATAGCCTTCTTTCAGCATATACGATTAAGAACCCCAAGAGATATTCAGATACCTCAAAACCCTCTAACCAGAAATTCCTTGAGGCAATGTATGAGGACTATCCGATTACAAAAACTGGCGCTGCAGTATACGTTTATACCGCAAGCAGCCTTGTAGAAACCAAGAGAGATATTTCTAACAAGATAAAGAAGAACTGCCCCGACTACACCTATTCTCTCATGTTTGAGCAGGAAAGCGCGTGCGGTTACGTCTCCGAGGTTGAACAGAAGCCCGTATTCAGATGCGCTCTTGAATATACCTTCAACAGCGATGGCTCTCTCTCCGTAAGACTTCCTGCAAGCTCAATCGTGTTTGATGAGAGCGTTTACACCGTTGAAATGATAACTCCTCTTCAGTTTTTCGGCGGAGCTGATATGAAAAACGACGGATACGTTTTCTATCCCGACGGAAGCGGTACTATAGTTGAGTTTAACGATTTCTACAATGACGCAAGAAATATCAGTATTGAACTTGCATCTCCCATTTACGGTATCGACTATGCATACTCTAAGATAGACTCAATTAAGGGTATATCTCACAGAGAGCAGGTTACAATGCCCGTGTTCGGTGTCGTAAACGACGTGAAGGCAAGCGAGGCAACAAAGCAGATCTACGGTAAAGAAACCGTTAGAAACGGATATTTTGCGATACTTGAAGAGGGTTCGGCGCTTGCTACTCTCGTTGCAAGATCCGGCGGTGTATCCCATAGCTTTATGGGCGCGCACGCATACTATACTCCCTATCCCTCTGACATCTATGATCTCTCCGAAACTCTTTCGGTTGGTTCGCTTGGTGTTTATAAGATGCTTTCCAAGTCTAAATATACGGGTTCTTACGTAACGAGATACGTAATGCTTACTGATGAAGAGCTTGGAAATGAAACCTACGGTGAGAATGCATTCTATGCATCGGATTACGTTGGAATGGCAACCTACTACCGTGACTATCTTAAGGGTAACGGTGTTCTTACAGCACTTGAAAATCTGAATGAGGATATTCCTCTTTATATTGAGGTTCTCGGTGCTATGGATATCACTTCTAAATTCCTTTCATTCCCCGTAACCGAAACTATTCCGCTTACTACCTTTGATAACGTTGCACAGATATACGAGGAGCTTTCGAAGTGCGAGGAGTTCGTTGTTAATAAGGTTAGTGAATATCTTGAGCTTGCTGCAAAAGAAGAAAACGAGATGCAGAAGTATCAGTATGAGAAACAGGCTGAAAGATACCAAGAGCTTGTCGGTCAAATACAGAATATCACTAACATTAACTTTAAGCTTACCGGATTCTCTAACGGAGGTATGTCGTCTACCTATCCCGCAAAGGTTAAATGGGTTAAGGCGTGCGGCGGAAAGTCTGATTTCAAAAAGCTTTTGAATACCGCAAAGACTGCTTCAGAAGCAGAAAATGCAAATTTCTCGATTTATCCCGAATTTGATTTTATGTATATCAACAGAACCGCATCGTTTGACGGTATTTCCAACGATCAGGCGTCGGTAATGGTTGATAACCGTTATGCATCAAAGCAGATTTACAACTCCGTAAAGCAGGAGTTTGAATCATTCTTTACTCTCGTTGTCAGCCCCGATGCTCTTGCTAAGCTTTATTCCAAGTTTAACAAGAAATACTCTGGATATGACAATAAGAATATATCTGTTTCCACCTTAGGCTCTGATCTTAACTCCAACTTTGATAAGAAGAATTCTATCAACAGGGATGAGGCAAGGGAAATGGTTGAGGACGTTCTTGATACTATGGTAAACGAGAACGGCTACAATCTTATGATGGATAAGGGCAATATTTATGCTATTGAATATGCAACGCACATACTCAACGCCCCCATTGATTCGAGCCACCACAGATATACCTCTTACACCGTACCTTTCACTGCGTTTATTCTTCACAGCTACGTGAACTATACGGGCGAGCCTATCAACTATTCGGGTTCACCTGCTTATGATATGCTTCGTGCAATAGAAAGCGGTGCAGCTCTTTACTACATCGTATGTTTCCAAAACACTTCCTATATGAAGGATGATGAAAACCTAAGCAGTTATTACGGTGTTGACTATCAGAACTGGTTTGACAATATCGTTGAGAACTATATCGTTCTTAATACAGAGCTTAAAGACCTTCAGAGCCACGAGATAGTTGATCACAAGATACTTATAGCAGAGCGTGAGATTGAAGCAAGCGAGATGCAGATAAACTACATCAAGCTTCAGAAGGAAATTCTTGAGTTCCTTGATTCTCAGCTTCTTAATACCGTAGACGCAAAGCTTGCAGAGCTTAAGGGCGATGCAGCTAACTACGAGAAGAGAATTAAGTTTACCGTTGACGTTGATGCTCTTATGAGTACCTTTGCCGATATTCTTAACCTTTCCGTAGAAGAGCTCAGCGTTCGTCCTGCTGTAAATGAGAAATCATTTGCAGAGCAGGTTGCAGAGCTTGTAGCCGAATACACCGATTACTATAGCGGTGCAGAGCTCGCCGTAAACAACGTTGAACTTAAGTTTGGCGAATTTGAATACGGTACTGAAAACTATATGACCAAGTATTCCTACATCACCGACTCCACAACGTTTGATAGTGATTACGTATATACGGAGTACACCGTTGATAACGGTAACGTAACTATGGTTACCTATCAGAAGGGTGATTCAGTTGTAAGATTCATTCTTAATTACAACAGCTATAAAGTAACTATCAAACTCAGTGCAACCGAAAGCTACACCATAGACGCATACGGTTGGAAAAGAATCTAAGGATAAAGGAGGTAAATAGATAATGCAAAAATCGTTAAAAATTCCAAAGAAGCGCGCGTCACTTGATGCCAGAAAAGCTCGCGGAGGCTACTTCTTTGTTGCTCCGTTTATAATTGGTATAATTCTTATTTATCTTCCGATCCTTTTGGATTCGATTTGGATCAGCTTTTACAAGATTTCATATGCAAACAGCATTGACGGTGTATACGTCTCAGAGGGACTTAAGTACTATATAGACGCTATACGCGGCGATACGGGATTCGTATCATCACTTATCAGTGGTTTGCAGCAGCTTGTATTTGAAGTTCCTGCGGTTGTTATTTTCTCGCTTTTCATTGCGGTCGTTCTTAACCAGAAGATGCTTGGAAGAGCAGTTTTCCGTGCGATATTCTTCGTTCCGGTTATTATTTCAACCGGATTTATGGAAACGCTTTTGAGCGACACGTCAACCGCTGATAAGATGGAGGAAGGTATCAATACCGGTGCTGACCAATCAACCGGCTCCGAGATTATCTCCGTGCTTGACGTTCAAAAGCTCTTTGGTGAAATGAAGGTCGGAACAGAGCTCGTTGCATACGTTGTTGCTATCGTAAACAACGTTTACCAGTACATAAATTATTCCGGTGTTCAGATGCTTATTTTCCTTGCAGGTCTTCAGTCTATCTCTCCCTCTATTTATGAGGCGAGTCAGATTGAGGGTGCAACCGGATGGGAAACCTTCTGGAAAATAACCTTCCCCATGATATCTCCGATGATTCTTGTAAATGCGGTTTATTCTGCAATAAACGCTTTCACACGTACAACGAATCCGACGATGGTGTTTATAAAGGGAATTGCGGGAGAGTCTTCGCGTGCCGCGATGTATTGGATATATTTTGCGGTGGTAATGCTTATAGTAGCCGCCGTTGCAGCTATTATGTCCACGTTCATCTTCTATCAGAGAAGAGACTAAGGAGGTGTCAATATGGATTCTAATACAGTAATAAGAAAAGAAACGAAAAACAGAATTCGCGTTGACTACGAAGGTAAGCTTTCATTCAAGGAAAGAATGAAGAAAAAGCTTAAAGCTTCTAATACGTGGATCAAGGCTCTGGTAAACGTTTGCCGATTCATTCTTATGATGGGTGTCTCGTACGTTATTCTTTATCCGTTCGTTGCTAAGATTGCAGGCTCGTTTATGACGATTGACGACGTCGTTTCTCCGACTGTTGCGCTTATACCTTCGAGTCCTACCTTGAATTTGTATAAGACGATTGCGCTTGAGAATCATTACGTCGAAGCGTTTTTCAACACCTTGCTTTTGTCTCTCGTTTGTGCATTGCTTCAAACGCTTGTTTCCTGTCTTATAGGATACGGTCTTGCTAAGTTTAAGTTCAAGGGCAATAAGGCTGTAATGATCACGGTTGTTTTGACGATGATTATTCCTCATGTTGCGCTTGGCTCTGCGATGACAAACTATTTTGTAAAGTTTGATTTGTTCCGTGTCTTTGCGTGGAATTACAAAGGCCCCATAGAAGCTATTTTCGGTCACACTATTCACCTTGACCAGACGTTCTGGCCGCTTATAATGCTTTCTGCGACCGGTCTTGCATTTAAAAACGGACTTTACATCTATCTTATGCGTCAGTTCTTCAGAGGAGTTCCCGACGAGCTTGAAGAGTCTGCGTACGTTGACGGTGCGAATACCTTCCGTACATTCTTCCAGATCATAATTCCTCTTTCGGTTCCCATGATGATAACCATATTCCTTTTCTCGTTCTCATGGCAGTGGTCGGACGAATTCTATACCAGAATTTGCTTCCCGACAGGTCAGAACGCGGACAATATGACTTATCTTATGCCTGACGTGCTCCAGGTTCCTACTCCGTTGGAGAAAAAGTATTCGGCTCACGAGGGTTGGACTTTGTATAAGCCTTACATTACCAACACTGCGGGCATGATGGCAATTTCTCCTCTTATCATACTTTACCTCTTCTGCCAGAGATATCTTGTTCAGGGTATCGAGCGTTCGGGTCTCGTAGGATAATTTGAGAATAATTTAACCGAATAAAAACGAGGGCAGCTCAATGTTTGAGCTGCCCTCTGAATTTTTGATTGAAGGTTGCATGTGTTTTTTTGCAAAATTAATAAAACTTGCGCATTAACAGTATATGAAACGGACAGCCGTTTTTTTAAAAAGGCTGTCCGACATAATTAAATTTTTCTTGATTCGGTGCATGTAAAATAAATTATCTGCTTTTCCTGTGAAAGCTTTTCAATCACCGCGAGAGCATTTTCAAGTTTTAAATCGTCAAAATAAGCAAAAGGATCGTCAAGAATAATGAAGGGTGTTTCGTTTTCGTATAATGAATCAATCAGCGCAAGTCTTGCCGCAAGTGCAAATAAATCCTTTGTTCCGCGGCTGTAAGCGGCGGTGTCGCGCAGAGTTCCGTGTTCGTTTTTCATAACTTCAAAGGACGTATTCATCGCAAAGCTTTCTGATTGCTCGTTCCCGATGACTGAAACGTATTTGTCAAAAGCCTTTTTCGTGCGAGAAAGATATTTTGAGGTTAGATTGTCTTTTGCTTCGCCAAGAAAGCTCTTTGTCATTAAAATAATTTCAAGCTTTTTTTCAAGATTTGAAGCTCGCTCCGAAAGCCTTTCTTTTTCTGCGGTCAGCTCGTCAATCCTTTCAATTTCATCTGAAATTAAGGAAAGTCTTTGCTCGGAAATAGTCCGTTCCTTTTCAAGTGATGAAATAATTGCATCTGCATCAGAGCTTTTCTCAATTTCGGATTCGATGAGCGGCGCTTCGGCAAGAGAGTTTACCTCGTCGGGATTAATTCCGTTGTTGTAAGCAAATTCGGACATCTCCTGTTTTTTTGAAGCAATTGTTTTTTTCAAAGCTTCAAGCTCAAAAATGTTCTTTGCTATTTCATCAAAGGGTTTTTGTGAGAGAGTAGGGAATCTTGTGAGAAAGGCTTCAATTCTTTGTTTGTTCTCGTTTGCTTGAAGGATAAGACGGTTTCGGTTTTCGTTAAGGCTTTTTTGCGAAGCTTCAAGCGCCGAGTAAATATCTTTTTTTCTAAAAATTTCGTTTATTTCCTTAGCGGGCGAAGCTGTGTTTTTAATTCCGAAAAGTCCTAAAAATTGATTAGCCTCTATTTCAAGCTCTGTCTTTCGTTGCTCTGAGGCTAATAACTCTGTTTTCTTAAGATTTAACTCTTTTTTTAGTTCATCTGTCCGTTTATTATATGACTTTGCCTTTCCGGCCTGTACGAAAAGGATGATTGCAAGTACGGACAATACCGCAAAAACTGGGGAGAGAAGAAGGCTGAGCGCAACGGCGCTTGTCAAAGATAGAATGCCGAATATCAAAAACGAGGCGCAGCTCGTGCGTTTTGCGCTTTTTCTCGAATCGTCCGACACACCGTTCTGCTTATCAAAATATTCTTTTCGAATCCTTTCCTCTTCTTTTTTTGCAATTTCTATTTTCGCAGGAAGCTGTCGGGCGTTTTCGTAGTCCGCTTCCGAAAGCTCTGCCGAAAAGAATGAGCGAAGCTCAGGCAGTTCCGCAGGTTCGGTATAACCGTCGTTTTCTATGATTCTGTTTGAGTTAAACCAAAGCTCCTTGGCGTTGTCAAGCTCTTCGTGAGAGGGGCGGCCGTTTATAAAAAATGCTTCAAGCTCTTTTTCCCGTTTGACGTCGGAATTAAGAGCATCCCTCATTTGACGGTATTGGATTGCGTATGCCCGTTTTATTTGCGCCCGATCTCTTTCTTTTGATTTCAAGACTATCCCGTCTTTTTCCTTTTTCGCTTGGCTCAGCTTTTTATGAATTTCGTCAAGATGGGCTTTTTCGTTTTCGAAATCGAATTTCATTCTTTCAAGGTCGAATATTTCACGGTCAAGCTTGGATATTTTTTGTTTTACGTCTCCGATTTCACCCGAGCCGCCTCTCTTATAATATAATTTTCTTTGTTTTTCGAGAAGCTCGATTGCGTCGTCCATAACGCTAAGATCTCCGTCGCATCCAACGAGGTCTGAAAGCTTTGCCGAAACGGTTTTGTTTTCGTTTTTTCCGGATAGGTTAGCTTCCGACAAAAAGACCGTACGCTCAAACCCGTCCGCATCAATTCCAAACAGTTCTTCGCCGACGTTCTCTGAGTAATCCGCGCTTTCCTTTCCGCTGTTCATGTCGTATAGCTTAAATACGTCATCGGAAGCCTTGGGCATAAAGGTACGTTCTATTCTGTAGCTTTTTCCGTCCGCTTCGAAAGAAAGAGAACCGCCGCAACGTCCGCCCTGCCAAGGCATATAATGCTTGCGGTCGTTGTTTTCAAGCCTTTGACGCTTCGTGTCGTCAAGACCGTAGAGCATGGCTTTAATAAATACGGCAAGCGTTGTTTTTCCGTATCCGTTGTTTTTCTTAATGGAATTAAGCCCTGTGGAAAAGTTGTATTCAAAATCGGAGAGCTTTCCGAAATTCTCAATATAACATTCTATAAGTCTCATAACGTTTCACCTGCTAATGCACGAATACCGCACTCTATTATCGCCGACTTCTCCTCATCCGAAAGTCCTTCCTTCGAAATTACAAGACGTATAAATTCACCCTTAAGAGATTTGTCGTTTTTGTAGTCGTCAGCCGATATTCTTAATTTGGATTGGTCTTTTACCTCAAGATAGAAGTATGTCGGGGCAAATCTTGCGACAAGAGAATCGGTATCGCGAATCATTCCGGGCTCGTATTCTCCGACCAAAACTACCCTTATCATATCGTTTTTGCTTATATTTGCAAGAGCGTCGGCAACCCTGTTTTCAATTTCAATTTCTTTAATTGCTCCGCTTATATCGACTTCTGTTATGTGCAGATTTCTTAGCGAATGTTTTTTAAACGAATGGGTGAGATAGCCTCTGTCGGTGTCGATTATAACGTATCCCTTGTCTCCCGTTTCGTCAAATCCGCGTCCCTCCGGAGTGCCCGAATAAACGGCAACCCCTCTCTCTGAAAGCTTTGTTTCGGAGTAGGAGTGGTAGTGACCGAGCGCAAGATAGTCAATCGGAAGGGCGGCCGCGTTTTGCACGGAAATTTTTTCGGCACCGCTAACGCAGGAAAGCTCGCCGTGCAAGGTAACTATATTTATATCCGTATCATTCAGCTTGAGTGTAGAAAAATCATCCTGCTCAATAACCGTTTTCCCGACGATAGTCACGTTGTCAATTTTATAATACGTCCATTTTTTACCAAAAATTTTAAGATTATCGGGAATTTCTACGCCGGAGGCGGTTAATCTGTCCTTTTCGTGATTTCCGGGAAGATAAAAAAAACTAATATCAGATGCGTTTTGAATTATGCCTACGACCATTTCCAAGGTTTTGAAGCCAACCCTGTCATTATCAAACAAGTCGCCTGCGATAATAATTCCAACAGCCCCTATGTTTCTGGCGTCATCAATGATTTTTCTGAATGACCTAATTATCTCGCGCTTTCTGTCTCTTGAAGCCGACGCGGAAAGCTTGGAGGTAAGAGGAGAATCAATATGTATATCCGAGGTGTGTATTATTTTCATTTTGACAGCTCCTTTTTATATTCACTTGGCGGCACGCCGTATTCGTTTGAAAAGACCTTTGAAAAATAAGCCTGATCGTAAAATCCCGTGGCTTGTGATATTTCATTTATACTTAAGACTCCTGCAATAAGGAGCTTTTTTGCTTCTTCAAGCTTTGATTTTGTGATAGCTGCGTTTACAGTCGTTCCGAATTCCTTTTTAAAGGCAGCGATAAGGGTGGTTTTGGAGCAACCGATTTCGTCGCAGATATCCTTTATCGTAATTTTTTTGTCAATATTTTCGCATATATATCTTTTTGCCGACTCGGCGACCGACGGCTTTGCGCCGGGCATAGCATTTGAAAGAGTGAGATACTGGGCGCAAATCGTCATAATTTTGACGTATGAGTTAATTAGCTCTTCGGGAACGACCCTGACGCCGTTTACCGATGATTTTGCATCCTCAGCTGAAATTCCGGCGCGAACAAGCGCATTTACAATGTCTGACTTTGAAGTCTTATCGCTACTTATCTGACCCATCATAAGATATCCCGTCAAGATACCGAAATTATAGAGCGGACTTACAGCCTCCGTAAGACCGAAACGGCATCTGTATATTACGGTTTCTTTTTTCTCTTCAACCTTCAAAAAGGCTTCCTTATCACATTTTCGGCAGTTTTCGTATTCTCCGGGTATTGAATGAATCTTCATACATATCGGTAGCTTTTCCGGTGGATAAGCCGCAATTTCCTCAAAATTGACGTCGTGCAGAGATGCTCTGAAACCGGTTATTTTGTGAAGCTCGTATAAAACCGAAATTATCTCCTGTTTTTTCATTCTTATTTCCTTAATTTGTAAAATATTATAAAATGCGTTCTATTCTACAAATAATTATACTATTTTCCATTGCCTTTGTCAATAAGGAGATGTATAATTATTTTGTAATAAATTAATTAAATAAATTGGAAAAATTTGTTGAAAAACTTTATGATTTATTGTATAATATAGTAAGAGTGTGAGGAAATCAAATGAATCGGTTCAAGTATTGTATAGGCGTAGATCTTGGAGGAACCAATATTGCCACGGGTCTTGTTGACTTGGAGAGAAATTTCATCTTAAGAACTCATAGCATAAAAACTAACGCTCCGCGCGATTGCGAGAGTATAGTTCGCGATATAAACGACGTTTGCGTAATGCTATGTTCAATGGAGAATATCTCGATGGACGAGGTTGCTTGGGTAGGTATTGCTACTCCCGGAATCGTTAAGGACGGCGTGGTAATTGCAGCGTTTAATCTTGGTTGGACCAACGAGCCGCTTGAAGAAATTGCTGCAAGGATAACGGGCAGACCCGCTTTCGTTGCAAACGATGCGAATGCCGCAGCCTATGCCGAGGCAATGTGGGGCGCGGGAAAAGAAAAACGCTCGCTTATTGCTTTTACTATCGGAACCGGCGTTGGCGGCGGCATAGTCGTCGACGGAAAGATATGGGAGGGCATAAACGGATTTGCCGCGGAGCTTGGGCATATGGTGCTTGAGCCTAACGGTAGATTTTGCGGTTGCGGAAAACGCGGCTGTATTGAGGCTTATTGCTCGGCAACTGCGCTTGTGAACGATACCAAACGCCATTTGCAGATGCATCCCGAAAGCTCTATGTGGCAGGACATCGGCGGAGACGTATCGCGCGTTAACGGAAAGACCGTCTTTGCCGCGATGGAGCGCGGTGATAAAACCGCAATGCTCGTCTTCGATGAATTCATTTCTTACCTTGCGCACGGCGTTTCAAATATCGTTAATATATTTCAGCCCGATGTGGTTTGCATCGGCGGTGGAATTTCAAAAGAGGGAGAAACTTTGATTGCTCCTTTGCGTGAGAAAATTTTGAAAAATTCATTTGGATTCGACGATTCCAGAACCGAAATCGTTGCCGCAACCTTTAAAAATGATGCCGGCATAATCGGAGCAGCGTTGCTTGGTCTGCAAAATAAATGACTTTGAGGTAAAAAATGGTAATTGAGAAAATTGTATCTAATTTCAGCATTGACGGAAAAATAGCCAAAGCAGAGCCTTACGGCTCCGGTCATATCAATGAAACACGGCTTGTAGTTTGTGAGTCTCCGTGCGGTAAGAGTGAATACATTCTCCAGAAAATTAACAACAACGTATTTAAAGACGTTGATAAGCTGATGGAAAATTACGTTGGAGTTACCGAATATCTGAAAAAAATAATTGCTTCAGCTGGCGGTGATACTTCTCGTGAAACCTTGAATGTTATAAAAACAAAGAATGATAAAAATTATTATCTTTCGCCCGAAGGTGAATATTGGCGTATGCTTCGTTTTGTTGAAAACAGCATCAGTTTTGATAAGGTAGAAAATCCGGAGCAGTTTTACGACAGCGCGGTTGCTTTCGGTAATTTCCAATATCTTCTTAGGGATTATCCCGCAGATACGCTTTATGAAACAATCGTTAATTTCCATAACACTCCCGACAGAATACGTCTGTTTGAAGAAGCACTTCGCGCCGACGTGTGCGGAAGAGCAAAGGACGTAAAGGATGAAATTGAGTTCGTTCTTTCAAGACGTGAGTTCGCTTCTACCCTTGAGAACGCGCATAAAGAGGGAAGACTTCCCTTAAGAGTAACTCATAATGATACAAAGCTTAATAATATTCTTTTTGATAAAACAACCGGCAAGGCGATTTGCATCGTCGATCTCGATACAATTATGCCCGGATATTCGGTTACCGATTTCGGAGATTCTATACGTTTTGGCGCTACGACAGCTCTTGAGGATGAGGTTGATCTTTCAAAGGTTAATTTTGATATATCGCTCTATGAGCTCTACGTAAAGGGGTTTATAGAGGGAACGAGAGGCGGACTTCTTCAAAGCGAGCTTGAGTTGCTTCCAATAGGCGCTATGATGATGGCATATGAATGCGGTACAAGATTCCTTACCGATTATCTTTCGGGAGATACCTATTTCAGAACAAGTCGCCAGGGGCACAATCTAGACAGAGCGCGCAATCAGTTTAAGCTTCTTTCGGATATGGAAAAACGTCTTGATGAGATGCGTGAAATTGTAAAAAAATATCTGTAAAATCAATTTATCTAGAAGCAGAATAATTTGTGGGGTCGGTTTTTGCCGACCCCAATTTAAAAGGTGAATTATGTATTATGAGAAAACCGTTGATGAAAAATCATATTATCTGTTTTATTTCGGCAGATACGATGATAGCACCGAGCCGCATTTTACGCCGCCGCATTGCCATGATGCCTACGAGCTTCTGGTCGTGACACGCGGAAGCGTTGACGCAGTTCTTAACGGTGAGAGCAAAACCCTCAAAGCAGGAGATATTTTATTTGCCGACAGCTATGACGTCCATTCATTCGTTTTTGAAAATTGCGAAAGATATTCGCTTGTTTTTTCAAAGAACCATTGCAGAATGCTTATCGATGGGGAAAAGACGCTGCCAAGCTATCCGTTGTGTGATGAGAAAAGCTTCAAGGCAATTCTTTCTCGCCTTGAGGAATATTATTCTCTTTACGGACGCGAGATTCCGAACGGACTTCTTGTTGAAAGCCTTGTATCGTATATTTTAGGCATTATTGACTCGTCGTGCGGCAGGGTAGAGCGCAGAGCAAGAACTAACGAGCTGATGATATCGGTGCTCGATTATATAAACAAAAATTCGGATAAGGATTTGACTCTTACGAGCGTTGCCTCAAAATTCGGATATGCGCCAAGCTATTTTTCTTCGCTTTTTAATAAATTCGTAAATATGAGCTTTACAAACTATCTGAACTACGTAAGATATACTCGCGCCGCCGAAATAATACAGCTTCAAGGCTGTACGTCAACCGATATTGCAATGAAATGCGGCTTCGGCAGTATGAATAGCTTTTACAGAGCAAAAAACAAATTTGATAAAAAACCTTAATTTTTGAAAAAAATCTCTCAATATATGAATTGTGAGCAGGTGTTCTTTGGTGGTATAATTATTTCATAAAAATATGTTTTCTTGGAGGAAATAATTATGAAAATTATTAAAGCCGCTTGTGTGGGTGCCGGCAACAGAGGTATTATTTATTCAAATTTTGCATTTACTAACAGTGATAAAATGAAACTGATAGCCGTCGTTGACCCTAATGAATTTCACCGTGTTGATCTCGCAAAAAAGCATGGCATACCTGCTGATATGCAGTTTGAAACCGTAGAGGACTTTGTGGCAAAGCATCCAGAGTGTGATCTTGTTATAAACGCCACCATAGACAATATTCATTATAAAACCGCAAAGCCTCTGATAAATGCCGGATACAACGTATTGCTCGAAAAGCCTATCACTGCCAATGTAGATGAGCTTTTGGAGCTTTGCCGCTTGGCTGACGAGAATAAAGTCAGCATCTTTATTTGTCATCTTCTTCGCTATACTCCGTTTTATAAAAATATAAAGCAACATTTGCTTGCCGGGGATATCGGAAAAATAGTTTCTATCAAAATGTCTGAATACGTTGGCGTTTCTCATTTCATTGAATCCTTCGTTGTCGGAAAATGGAGAAGCGAAGCGGAGTGCGGCTCATCCCTGCTTCTTGCAAAGTCCTGTCACGATATGGATCTTTTGTGCTGGCTTAACAATTCAACATCTCCGAAGAAAATAACAAGCTTTGGCTCAAGACGCGTGTTCATACCGGAAAATGCGCCTGCAGGGCATACTGACACCTGTCATACCTGTCTGTATGAGAAAAGCTGTAAGTATTCTCTTACCAATTTGTTTAACGGCGCAAGCGGTGCTTGGAAACGTATAATTCTTGATATAAAAAAGCCGTCGAACGAGGTAACGCAAGAGGATATAAACGAACAGGTAAAAAAGAGCTCGTATGGTAGATGCGTTTATGAGCAAAAGGATCTTGTAGACAGACAGAATATAATTGTTGAGTTTCAGGATGGCTCGGTCGGAACGTTTGACCTAATAGGTGCTGTTGCAAAAGGTGAGCGCTATATACATATCGTAGGTGAGGATGGGGAAATTATCGGAACTCGCGGTGATGGCAGATACACCTTAAGAAAATACGATTTTAAAAACAAAGAATATATTGATTACAATTACGATATATCATCTCAGATAATAGGTGGTCATAGCGGGGGTGATGTAGGCATCATGAATGACGTGTGTAGTTATTTGAACAGAGATACAACTTCCATATCAATGACTTCAATAGCCGATTCTGTGAATGGGCATCTTTGCGTATATGCTGCGGAGAAGGCAAGACGCACTGAATCTGTTGTTAAAATTTGAGGATGAACTATGAAAATTTTTGATTTTCATCTACACGCACAGAATACAAAGCCAACGCCTTTTGATCTTATATCAAAGATGGAGAGTGTTGGTGTATACGGCGGGAATATTTTTTCTACTCGCCCGATCGAAGCCGACAAAACTAAAGGAATAGGGTTTTCGGAGCGTATAAATGAGCTTCATAGCTGGACCACCGGGTTTGAAGACAGGCTTTTTCCTGTTCTCTGGATTCACCCTGATGAAAAGCATATAAAAGAAAAGATTCGCACGGCGTGCCGTGAGGGGGTTCGGGCATTTAAGGTTATATGCACGGATTTCTACCCGTACGAAAAAAACTGCATGAAAATGCTTGAGGTAATTGCCGAAACCGAACGCCCAGTGATATTTCATTCGGGCATTCTTTGGAATGGCGGTGAGTCATCGAAATACAATCGACCGGTAAACTTTGAAAGTCTGATATTGATTGACGGACTGAGATTTTCAATGGGACATTGTTCCTGGCCGTGGATTGACGAATGTATAGCACTCTACGGTAAATTCCTTAACGGAATAACGACAGGAAGAAGCGCGGAGATGTTCTTTGATATTACTCCGGGAACTCCACCGATTTACCGTGAGGAGCTTTTTAAAAAGCTTTTCTTCGTTGGATACGACGTTCCGAATAACATAATATTTGGAACGGATAATCGCGCTGATACGTATAACACTGATTGGTGTAGTAAGTGGCAGAATATTGACAACAGTATTTACGACAAGCTTGGAGTTGACGAAAAAATACGTGAAAAAATCTACCGCGGAAACTTTATGCGTTTTATGGGAGTCGAAGAGAAAAGCTTTACTCACTTGAGTCCGATACCTGACAAAGAAATACTTTGGTCATTAGTGTATGAAAGGGAATACCGTTGAAGGATATAATTGAAAAATGGTATTGGAAATTGAATTTTCCAAAAAAATACGACAATCAGTTTCTTGCTTCACTGTCTGAATTGGAAGCGGTTGAGCCTGTTGAAATAGAAGAGTATGTTCCCGATTCGCAAGATTTGAGCAAAAATTTACTCTTCCATCTGTACTATTGCGAAAAGCTTTCTCAGAAGTATGCAGAGAATAACATACCTGAAGATATCCTTTATTCGACGCTTTCCGATATAGTAATATGGACTAAGGTTTGTTTTTCGATTACCGGTATTGTCGGCTTGCTCTGCTCAAGGTGGCTTATAAATCATCTGTCCTTCAGACTTTTTCGTCTGGGGAGATTGCAATTCTGCCTTGGTAGCTTTAAAAAAGCATACAACCGGATGGGCGTTGCGTCAGGAGAGGCGATGATAGAGGTACATATAGCAGAAGGAGAGAGCCTTTTGGATTATGAGTGCGACAAGTCTTTTGTACTGGCAGATAAGTTTTTCGAAAAATATTTTCCCGAGCATAAATATCGCTTTTATACCTGTCATAGCTGGCTATTGGATAAGGAGAACAGAGCCATAATAAAAGAGGGCTCTGACATATGGAAGTTTGCTAACAGATTTGCTGAGCTTGAGCGCGAAAAAAGCGATGCGATATTAAAGTACGTATTCAGATATGATGCAACAAGAGAAACTCTTTCGCATTTTGAAGTCACGACGTCTTTATCTCAAGCTGTCAAGAATGCAGCTTTGAGAGGCGAGCCGTTTTACGAGGTTTTTGGATATATAATGCGAAAAAACAAACAAATTAAAAAATGAAACACCGGTCTTAAAAGTTGAAATGAAAAAATAATCCCACTGTGTTATAATAAAGAAAAAACACAGTGGGGATTTTTTATGAAAACACTAAAGGTAGCCTGCGTCGGAGCGGGTAACAGAGGAATAATTTATTCGAATTTTGCAATTAAATTTCCGGAGCGAATGAAGGTCGTTGCTGTTGTTGATCCAAACGAGCTTCATCGCACAGAATTTGCTAAGACGCACGAAATACCGAAGGAAATGCAGTTTGCAAGCGTTGAGGAATTTGTGGCAAAACGTCCCGAATGCGATCTCGTTATCAACGCAACGATAGATAATATTCATTGCGAAATATCAAAGCCTCTTCTTCTCGCGGGGTATGACGTTTTGATGGAAAAGCCAATTACCGCTAACGTAAAAGAGCTTCTTAATATTCGTGATACGGCAATAAACTCGGGCAGAAATCTTTTTGTTTGCCACGTTTTGCGTTACACGCCATTTTATAAGGGGATAAAAGAGAGAATTATTGCAGGGGATATCGGCAAAATAACGTCTGTAAATATGACGGAGCACGTCGGCGTCTCGCATTACGTCGAGTCGTACGTTGTGGGAAAGTGGAGAAGTGAAGAAGAGTGCGGCTCTCCCTTTCTTCTTGCAAAATCATGTCACGACCTCGATATGATGTGTTGGCTTAATAACGCAAGTGCTCCCGAAAAGGTTGCAAGCTTTGCCGACCGCAAAATATTTATTCCCGAAAATGCTCCCGAGGGCGCGACCGAAACCTGTCATACCTGTCCGCACGAGAATACCTGCAAATATTCCGTAACCAATATATTTAACGGCAAAAGCGGCACGTGGAAGCGTATAATTCACGACGTTGACAAGCCCGTCGATAAAATAACCCAAGAGGATATTAACGAACAGCTTAAAAAGAGCTCCTACGGAAGATGCGTCTACGAAGCGAAGGATCTCGTTGACCGTCAGAACGTAATTTTAAAATTTGAAAACGGCTCGGTCGGCACGTTTGACCTTATAGGCGCAACCTCAAAAGGAAACAGATTTATACGCATCGTAGGTGAGGACGGAGAAATATTCGGTACGCACGGCGAGAATAGGTATACTGTAAGGAGATACGATTTCAAAAATAAACGTTATGAGGACAAAGAGTACGACGTATCCGTTGATGCAGCCGACGAGCATCTCGGAGGTGATACCGGAATGATGGGAGCAATGTGCAATTATCTTAACGGCGACAGAAGCGACGTTTCGATAACCGACATACACGATTCCGTAAACGGTCATCTTTGTGTTTACGCGGCAGAAAAATCACGCAAAACCGACCTTGTAATTAATCTTAAAGAAGAATATAAATAACCGCAAAAGAAGGGTAGCTTAAGCTGAAAAACTAAGCTACCCTTATAAAAATCAATCTATTCACTCTTGCATAAAAAATTTTATCTAAGTTTCCTTGGCGTGTCCGCAAGTCCGGCAAGATAGTCGAGGGATATATTATAGAATCTTGCAAGCGTTTTGTAGTGTTCTATTGGCATTTGCCACGCGCCGCTTTCCCAGCGAGCATACTGTTGTTGACGTGTGCCCAACAAGGATGCTATTTCTGCTTGCGTCTTGTCGGCATCCTCTCTGACATCTCGTAGCCTTTGGTAAAATTGCATAGTACATCCTCCAATTTGAGTCGCGAAAGCCGCTCTTTTTTGTGCAACAAGTAGATTATAGCATACATCACATATGTTGTGCTTAACTTTACAACATAAATGGTGTAAAATAATTATGCAAACAACATGGATGTTGTATAAATGGAGGAGAATATAATGAGGTTAACGCTTGAAAAACTATGGAACGAATATTTTGCTGAAGAATGCGCGGCGGTTAATACTAATGAAGAACGAGTGCTTGCGAAAAAAGTGGTTGAAATGCATAAGCTGGCAAATGAATTGCTGACAAATGAGCAACGACAAGCCGTTGAAAGATACGTTGAGGCACAATATGAAATTCAAGGTTCTTTTGGTAAAAAAGCTTTTTTATCGGTTGTGAATTTGTGATGTCTTTTTTTATTGAGATAAGAATTTTTGAGAAAAAATAAGGTTGCGTTAAGCATTTTAATCCGATGAAAATAACGCACATGCACTTTTGGGTAATATGCCGTAAGTGCGTGTGCGCTATTTTTATTATATGCCGACACTATTTTTAGTCCATATAAGCTTTTTTAATTCTTACTGCAATTTTAGGTCTGTCGTTGTAATCGGTGGGAATGGAAGCAATTTCGTCAACGGTGTCCATGCCTGCCACAACCTTGCCAAACGCCGCATACTGACCGTCAAGATGGGGCGCATCTGCGTGCATGATAAAGAACTGCGAAGATGCAGAGTTAGGGTCAAATGCTCTCGCCATCGATATAACGCCTCTCTCGTGCTTTATGGGGTTGTTATGACCGTTTGCTTTGAATTCGCCTTTGATGTTTTTATCTGCGCCGCCCATTCCGTTGCCGAGAGGATCGCCGCCTTGAATCATGAATCCGGGAATGATTCTGTGAAACGTCAGTCCGTCATAAAAGCCTTTCTTAACAAGCATCTCGAAATTTTTAACCGTTTCGGGAGCTGCTTCTGGGCAGAGCTCAAGCTCGATTTTCTTTCCGTTTTCCATTTCAATGATAATCATTTCAATTCTCCTATAATAAAATATTAAATAATTGACTATAATGGTAATAAAGTATGGGGGATAGTTTAATGAATCGAGAAAAGATAAGCCTTTACGCACATCTTACCGTAACGGCTCTGGGAGCCTTGCTTATCGGTTACCTATTTATAAAATATATATTTGCGTTACTGCTGCCGTTTTTAATAGCCTGGGGAGTCGCCTTTTCGGTTCGTCCGATAGCGCAGAGGATATCCTGCGGAACGAAAATTCCGACAAGACTTGTAAGCGTAAGTCTGACTGCGGTTATTATAATCGGTGCGATCGCGGTAATAGTCAGCTCGCTGATATACGCGCTAAGCGAGGCGTGGGGTTTTCTTTCCGGTTTAATAGAGAACGAGTCCTTATACGACGTCTTGTCAAGAGTTCTTAATCCAATAAGCGGACTTCTTGGGGATAGAGAAGGTGCAGCGGAGCTTGAAGCGCATATCGGAGATACGATAAACAGTATGCTTTCCTCGGTGTTATCTGGTCTCGTGGGCGGAGTGAGCTCGTTTATCGGCGCCGTGCCGCGCGTGCTTATAGTTATACTCGTGACCGTGATAGCATCGGTGTATTTTTCTCTTGACCTTGAAAAAATTAACGCCTATGTAAAAAGAAGTCTTCCTCAAAAAACGGTTTCATGGCTTGTCGGATTCAAAAACAGATTTCTTAAATCCTTGCTGAAATATTTGCGCGCATATCTTGTCCTGATGGTTATAACGTTTATCATAATGCTTTTTGGATTTCTTGTTCTCGGAGTTAAATATGCCGTGCTGTTTGCTTTTATCGTTGCTTTGCTTGATGCATTGCCTCTTATAGGTGTCGGCACGGTGCTTGTTCCATGGAGCATCTATCAGCTGATTTTCGGCAATCTGAGGCTTGGTATCGCACTCATGGTGTTATTTGTAGTCCATCAGGTCATACGGCAGTTTCTTGAGCCTAAAATAGTGGGAAAAAACCTTGGAATGCATCCCGTAATAAGTCTTGTTCTTTTGTACGCGGGATATTTTCTTTTCGGGCTTTTTGGATTGCTTATCATACCGCTTTTGAGCGTGATTTTGAATATACTAATCGACAAAGATAATACGTCCGAGGTCGACTAGCGGCTCGTCCGAAAGTGAGCAGGGAATATAACCCTCGTAATCAAGCGCAGCCTTTATTTTATCAAAGTCGGGGTGTGAGGAAATATCACCGAGAAAATAAACGGTATTACCGAAAACACCCGCCGCTCCGCCGATAAATCCGTATTCGTACGGAAAGAGGGATATACCGCCGTTTGATATAAGCGTGACCTTTATTTCGTGCCTGGTAAGAGTGGTCGCTAATCCTCGGTCTGCGGTTATCGCGCTGCCGCCAAAGGCGAGAGTAGTGCAGGCGGGATAGCCTTGTTTTGTGTGAACGGGTGTCAGCCCTGCGCCCCTCGCGTAATCCTTGACAGCTTCGGACACAGTATCCTCTTTCAAGAAAATAAAATTGCCTATCGTAAGGGCGTTGAAAATTGCATCCTTCGGGTAATCCTTGCCGTATATCTCATCGCAAAAGGAGAGTCTTGCGTTTGAAAATTCTCTTATATCCGAGAAAACGTAAGGGAACCGTTCACAATATTCCGCGCTTGCTATGATATTACCGCCATGATAAAAAAGCAGCATATCGGGATGCGATGCGACGGGCGCGCCAAGCTTATCACACGGCGGTAATTTTATCACGCGAAACCCGCGCTTTAAAAGGGCGCGTTCACATTTATCTGAAATTCTTTCATCAACTAAACAAATCATAATAAATTAATTAAAAAACTCCGCGTTTAAGCGGAGTTTTTTGACCTTTAAGCGCGCTCAATCTTTCCGGAACGAAGGCAACGGGAGCAAACGTAAACGGAGCAATGTTCACCGTCAACTACTGCCTTTACCTTACGGATGTTGGGCTTCCAGGTTCTGTTGGTCTTACGGTTAGAGTGGGAAACGTTATGTCCAAAGGTAACGCCCTTACCGCAAATGCTACACTTAGCCATTTTGACACCTCCTAAAATCTCGCCACGGAGGACGGAATTTTATATAAATTTATTTGTTAACACAAATTGACGAAATACATTATACCACAAACAAATCAAAATTGCAAGTAGTTTTGAAGATTTTTTTTGCTTATTTTCCAAGAGTAAGAGTCTTTTTATATGCAGCTATTACAGCACCGGAGCTTGCCGCTCTGAAAGCTCCTTCTTCAAGAGCTCTGACACCCGCAATAGTGCTTCCGCCGGGTGAGCAAACGGCATCCTTAAGCTCTTCTGGATGTCTTCCGCTTGCCTTGACCGTCTCAGCCGCGCCAATAAGCGTTTCACAAGCATAGGCGAGTGACTTGTCACGAGGAAGTCCGCAAGCGACAGCGCCGTCTGCAAGCGCCTCTATAAACATATATACGAAAGCAGGTCCGCAACCCGAAAGAGCAGATGCGGCATCGATAAGCTTTTCGGGAATTGAGTCAAGCATACCCGATTCTTTCATAACCGCCTCAAATCCCGATGCCAAACCGTCAGAGACAAATTCATTTCTGCACCAGAGCGTCATGCCCTTGCCAACCGATGCGGGTGTATTCGGCATAATTCTTATGATGGGAGCGTCTGTTCCGCAGAATGCATTGGCAAGCGAATCAAGTGAAACTCCCGCGGCCATGCTGACTACGGCATAGTTTTTTCTTTCTTTTAAGACGGGTAAAATATCCTTTGCGGCGTTAGCAATTATATCGGGCTTTACAGCGAGAAAGATATAATCGCACTCGGATGCAATTTTTGCGTTATTTGCATAAGATGCGCCTATTTCTTTTGCAAGAGATTTTGCCTTGCTCTCATCCTTATCAAAGATAAAAACGTCGGCAATTCCGGTTTTCTGCGCGGCTCTTGCAAGGGCAGAGCCCATGTTTCCCGCGCCAATAAATCCAACCTTTATCATAGCTTTTCCTTTCAGCGTGTTTGTCCGTTTCCGCGGACGATATATTTGTAGGTGGTTAGCTCTTCGATTCCGAGCGGACCTCTTGCGTGCATTTTTTGAGTCGAAATGCCCATTTCGCATCCAAGTCCGAATTCACCGCCGTCGGTGAATCTCGTCGATGCGTTTACGTATACGGCGGCGCTATCGGTGTTCTCTGTGAAATATTCTGCAGCCTCGGTGTTGTTTGTTATTATAGCTTCGCTGTGCTGGGTTGAGTGGTTAAGGATATGCGTTACGGCTTCCTTAACGGAGCCTACGATTCCGACGGCAAGGATATAATCAAGAAATTCGGTATCAAAATCCTCATCGCCAAGAGGGGTAGCATCTATTATTTCAAGAGCTCGCCCGTCGCATCTTAACTCAACCGGGTTGTCGGTTCTTTTATCGACGAGTCTCTCCTTGAGCTTTGGCAAAAACTCTTTTGCGATATCCTCGTGAATAAGGCAAACCTCCGCCGCGTTGCACACTGACGGACGGCTGGTTTTAGCATTCTCTATTATCGAAAGCGCCATATCGATATCTGCATCGCGGTCAACGTAAATATGGCATATACCCGTACCTGTTTCGAGGCAGGGAACGGTTGCATTCTCAACGCAGGACGTAATAAGTCCTTTTCCGCCTCGCGGTATAAGAAGGTCAACGTAATCTTTTGCTTTCATAAGCTCAGCGGCGCTTTCTCTCGTCGTGTCCGACACGAGCTGAACTGCCGATTTGGGAAGTCCCGCCGCTTCAAGACCTGCTTCAAGCGCGTCTACGATAGCTCTTGCCGAGTTATAGGCCTCCTTGCCGCCGCGCAAAATACATACGTTTCCGCTCTTTAGCGCAAGTGCCGCCGCATCCGAGGTAACGTTCGGGCGGCTCTCGTATATTATAGCGATAACCCCCATCGGAACGGATACCTTTTCTATGAGCAGACCGTTAGGGCGTGAAGTTTCGCGAAGCTTTTTTCCGAGAGGGGAGGGGAGCTTCGTTATCTCGCGTATACCGTCCGCCATGGCGGCAATTCTTTTGTCCGTCAGAGTCAGTCTGTCAATCATAACAGCCGATATTCTGTCTTTTGCAAGCTCGATATCCTTTTGGTTTGCGCATAGTATTTTGTCTGTATCTCTGACGAGCGACTCTGCCATCATAAGAAGCGCTTCGTTAATTTTTTCGTCCTTTATGCCACGTATAAAGGCGACTGTTTCCTTTGCTTTGATAAGAATTTGTTTTGTAGAAGTCATGGTTTTATCTCTTTGCAAAAAATTTTGTTCCGACAGCTTCTCCGTCCGCTATTTTATAAAGAAGCTCGGGATATGCGCCGTTTGCAATTATCATATCACAGCCGGATTCGGTTGCAATTTTTGCGGCGCGTATTTTGGTAACCATTCCGCCCGTGCCGAGTCCTGAGCCTGCGCCGCCGCCGAGAGCCTCGATATCCTCGGTTATTTCCTTAACCTCGGGTATGAGGGTTGCCGATTTGTCTGTTCTCGGGTCGCCCGTATAAAGTCCGTCGATATCCGAGAGCAGAACGAGAAGATCTGCACCAACCCCTTCCGCAACGAGAGCGGCAAGGGTATCGTTGTCGCCAAACTCGATTTCCTCGGTTGCAACGGTGTCGTTTTCGTTGATTATCGGAAGTACTCCGTATTCAAGCAAGGTATTGACGGTAGCCTCGAATTTTTTATGCCTGTCCTCACATTTTAGGTCAGGGGCGGTAAGAAGAATCTGAGCAACCGTGCGGTTGTGCTGACCGAATTCCTTGTCGTATATATACATGAGCTCGCACTGTCCGACAGCCGCAGCCGCCTGTTTGCCCGCAATATCGCGCGGACGCTCTTTTAGATTGAGCTTGCCGACGCCCATTCCGATAGCGCCAGAGGAAACGAGAATAACCTTGTTTCCCGCATTCATAAGGTCGCTGACGATCTTGCAAAGCGATTCAATTCTGCGAATGTTAACGCATCCGTTTTGATATGTAAGGGTGGAGGTTCCTATTTTGATTACCGTTTTCATAATAATTTAATTATCCTCCTTGATAAATTTTGTATATGACTTGTACGAGAGGGCGGTGAATGCGACTCCGAGAGCTGCAATAATTATCCAGGAAAATACGGTTGTCCCCCAGCCGAATTTCTCCGAAATAATTGCCATACCGTACATTGATATCGCAGCACCCACATAGGTGAATGCATTGCAAAAACCGCTTGTGGTTGCCGCTTTTCCGTGCTTTGAAAATCTGCCCGGCAGACAGGATATAAGCAGAAAGTTGCAGCCGTGCATGCAAGCGCATATTGCACAGGCAAGAATAAGGCAGGTTATTCTTGCAATAAGCGCATCAACGTCTATAAGGACCACCATCGGAATTGCAAGCAATATGGCAATTCCAAAAAGAATAGATGAGCCAAGCGCCTCGTTTTTGAAGGTCTTCGTTTTGTGGAGCGCGGTAATAATCATAATTGAGAGAATTGAAAATATAGGCAGAGAAACCGAAACGAGTATTGATTCGGTTGCATCGCGCTTGAAAGCTTCGGAGTAAAGCGTCGGAAGCCAGCTTTCGATGCCGTCTCTTAAAAAGCCCATCATGATTATACAAACGAAGATTGGGATGATTCCTGTGCGAAGCAAAAGCGCGAAGTAGCCTTCGCGTTCAACCCCTTTGCCGACTGCTTCTTTTCTTCTCGGAGTTGGGGATTTTATGGTGTTCTTCGGAAGAATTATGATAAGTGAGAGAATGAAAAATGCCATAGCCAGCGCGGCGAGAAGAGAAGCGGAAATGAAGACCGTTTTCCAATCGAATTTTGAAAGGCAGAGCGGAACGTACAGATAAAGTATTATAGTTGATACGTGTGCTGCGGAGGTAACTATAAGATTCGCCTTTACAAAGTCCTCGTGTTCAAGATTGTCCGAAAGAATTCTGACTATCGGAGGCCAAAGCATAGCCTGAGCAAATCCGTTCACTGCCCATATCGGTATCATTGCGTAACCGCTTGGCATTATCGGCATAAGAAAATTGCAAACGGCAGTCGTTCCAAGGCCGAAGAGTATAAGAAGGCTTGGCTTTAGCTTATCGCTGAGCCAACCGCTTACCAGCTGACCTATGCCATAGCATATAAAAAGTCCCATTCCTATAAATCCGCCGGCAGCTCTGTCTATTACATTTTCGCTCAGCATACCTGCCATAACAGCAGCAAAATCCTTGCGCGAAAAATAACTTACGAAATAAACGATTGAGCATAGACCGACTATAAAGGTTTTTGTTTTTCCTGTTTCGATTTTTGGCATTGCGAGAATCCGTCCCTAATAAAATATATATAATTTTATCACAACGCGCGCGCAAATTCAAGAGGTTTATTAATATTTACCTACTTCTTGTTTTTTCTCATTGCAAACGGGGATGTACCGTAATGCTCCTTGAATTCCCGATTGAAATGCGATTGCGTCAAATAACCGCAGGTTTCTGCGATGTCTATCATCGGCAGAGATGTTGCAATAATCAGCCGTCTTGCGTATCTTAACTTTATTCCCCTCAAATATTCTTTATAGGTTTTTCCCGTGTATTCGTGAAATTTAGTGCAAAAATAATTGGGATTAAGATGAACGGCTTCGGCAACCTCGGACAGAAGAGGGGTTTCTTTAAAATGCGAGTGAATATACATCATTGCTCTTTGAATGCTTTCGTCGGGGGTACCGGAAGTTTTCAATGCGCAGGCGGGATTGGCTTCCTTCATCAGTATAAGAATAATACTTTCAAGCAATCTTGTCAGTATTTCATCATCCTCCGCGCCGTTGATTCTTCCGCGCATAACGAAAAAAAGGCTGCAGATCTCATCAAAACGATCGCTCGGCGGTGTAAATTTGTTTGCACCTATATCAATAAGCCTCTCAAGTACGCTGCTTGAAACGGCTTCGCTCGTAAACTGAATATTGTAAAGGTCAAAGCCGCTTTCATATTTGTATTCGTGGAAATCGGCAGGCGACAGGAAAAAGACGGTACCGCATCCCACCGTATATTCTTTTCCGTTGAGAACGGTTTTTACCTGTCCGCCTGCAACAATTTCAAGCTCGTAAAAATCGTGTCCGTGCAATGTGGAACCCGGAAACGCTCTGCTTATTCTGACGCTGATATCCTTGTTTTTATCAAATTCACTTTCCGCCAATCTTGTTTTCGTATGCATAGCAACCTCCGAGCTTGTTTATATGTGAATTTTATCATATTACAAATAATTTTTCAATATTTCTAACTTAAAAATTAATTTTTGCATAAAATTTATGAAAATCAGTAAAGAAATAATGACAAAAAAGTGATATCATAGAATAAAAAAGGAGATATTTATGTTACCAGAATGGAAAAGTTCACCAATAATTACAAAATACAAAAAGCCTGTGCTTACTCCCTCCGATATTCCTTATAAATCCACCTGCGTTTATAATGCGGGAGTCACTAAATTTAATGGAAAATATGTAATGGTATTTAGGAATGATTACGGTGAATGGGGAAAAAACTGGGGCCTTATAAACATCGGAATTGCAACGAGTGATGACGGTATAAACTGGACTCCCGAAAAAGCCCCTTGGTTTGAGCTTCGGGACGGTGAAATTCTCAGAGGCTACGACCCAAGACTTACCGTAATTGACGGTGTATGCTATATATGTCTTGCGGTTGATACCAAGCATGGACTTCGCGGCGGAATAATGAAGACCGAGGATTTCGTTAACTACGAGATGATAAGTATGTCTGTTCCCGATAACAGAAATATGGTGCTTTTTCCTGAGAAAATCAGCGGCAGATTTGTAAGACTTGAAAGGCC
>SVRU01000006.1 GCA_015064665.1 Oscillospiraceae bacterium | reverse complement strand
TAATCAAGCGGTGCACATCTGCTTCTGCGGTAAGGCGAGGGAGCAACGTTGCCCGCTCCTCCGGCAAGCTTCGGAACAAAGAGGGTCGTAAATCCCTCGTGAAGCTTCATTACGTCAACGGGATCGGCATTATCCGAGCGGTTGATTCTGTCAGCCATTGGAACCATACCGAAATCGGCGCGTCCGCCGCCCGCCGCACAGTTTTCAAGAAGCAAGTCCGGGAATCGCTCGTTAAGATGCTCCCATATCCTCATAACGTTTTTGATATATTTCACACAGGTTGCTCGGTCGCGGTAATAAAGACCGATTTCGCTGACGGGACGGTTCATATCCCATTTAAGATAATCAAGCCTTGCGCTGATTATAAGCTCGTCAAGCCATGAGATTGCCCAATCGGTTATTTCATCACGCGACATGTCAAGAATACACTGATTTCGGAAAAGAGTTCGTTCGCGGTTTGGCTCGGATAGCACCCAATCGGGATGCGCGCGGTAAAGGTCGCTGTCCGGATTAATCATTTCCGGCTCTACCCAAAGGCCGAAAAGAAGCCCCGCATCGTGACAAGCATCGGAAATAACGCCAAGTCCCCTCGGAAATCTGTCTGGGTCAACGAACCAATCACCTAGACCGGCTTTGGAGTTTATGCGTTTCGGCATCCAACCGTCGTCGATAACGAGCAGCTCTGCTCCAACGTATTTCACCTTTGGTATAAGCGAGAGGATCTTCTCTTCCGTCACGTCAAAAAGATAAGGATACCACGAGTTTGAAATGATCGGGAATATTCCGTGTGCTTTGTCTTTTTTATCTCCGCGAGGCAGAATATGATCAAACTGCCAATCGTAGAAAATTTCGCTCATGCGCTCAAATCCGCGAGAGGAAAATCCTGCGGTAAACATCGGCGTTTCAAAGCTTTCGCCTGGCTCCAGCGGAATTTCGGCGGTAAAGTCGCTGACGCCGCCGACAACGTTGCAAAAGTTGCCGTACTGATTGTCGAACGTTATCTGAAAATCGCCGCTCCAATGAAGAACTCCGAAATAGACCTCGCCCGAGGTTTCGGTAGATGCACCGTTTTCATCAAGCGCAAAGAACGGAACAGCCTGTGCGCCCGACATAGTCAATCGATTGGTCTGAATCTCAATACGCGACTGAGTGACGTTCTGGCGCATAAGCTGATATTCAGAGCTGTTATTTCCGGCATAATGAGTCAAACGCCACTTTCGGCAATCCGGCAGATGAAAGCAGGCACTCTTTGCGGAATCAAGACGAATGGGTTCTTTACCGAGATTTCGAATTATGGCTGTACGGCCGATCAAGGGCAGCTCACCCCATGTTTTATATACAAGCTCAACTTCTATTGGATAAAATTCATCGCGCTCGGTAATACGCAATGTATCCCCCTCAATCGAATGACTGACATATCTCATACGAAGAGTCTGCGCACCGTCAGCCTGCGTTGCGCGAATGCAAGGCAAACCGTAATCAAAAGCTTCACCCGAGCGATATTCGGGACGTGTTTTCATGACGAAGGACGGATGCGGCTCGGCAACGAGCGACTCTCTTACAAAATCGTAATCAGCTACATTGGAAATCGCACCGCCCCAATAGAGATTTACAAGACGTCCGTCGTCTGTAGTAGTAATAGCATAAGACATTTCCGGAGAATCAAAGCTGAAAATCCGTCGGCTTTGATCAAATGTAATTTTCATATCGTATCTCCTCCGTTTATATTACGAGCATAAATTACCGATGCTCTGAATCGTCATTATTTGTACTGTGGGATATCGAGATATTTATCGTCGGTGGTTTTCGGAAAATCCCGTCCCTCAACCATATCCGCGCGGTATGGATAAACCGTTCTGACAAACGTGTAGCTTGAAACTCCGTTTTCGTCTTTAACCTCGTGAGCTACGGTAAGATGCTCGGGCGCTTCGCCACCGGCGCACCAAGCTCTCAACGCGTCAATAAGCTGCTCGTCCATATTCTTTCCGCGGTATACGTTTGCTCCTCTTCCGTTGTTTCCGTGCGCTTTTCCCGGAAGCGTGAAATGGCGAAAGAATCCCGAAACCTTTTCAAAACCTCCAAGCCTTTCGCAGACTCTGTTATAGTATTTCAACATATCGCCGAAAGGACCCGAGCGGTCAGCCGCGCCCGAATAGGAAATGATTTTTCCTCCGCACTTCATAAATTCCGAAAGGTCGGGATTGTGCGCTCCGATATGAGGTCCTATATCCCGAAGAAGCATTTCGTAGTCGTCTGTAAACTTGAGGTTCTGAGATTTATCAAGAACACCGAAATACGGGTCAAACCATTTATTTCCGCACCTTGTATGCATAATATCTTTTGTCATATATGCGCAGAATATTTCCGAGCCGATTGGAAGACCCGAAAATATCTGCGCACCGGTTTTGGCATGTCTTGGTCCGTTGTAGGCTTCGCGCAAAGCATTTAATTGCTCAGCTGTATATTCCGGAATTTTCTCTCTTAGATATTTTATAAAGTCATCGACCGTGTTTTCGTCAAGATACGGAAAGGTTATAAAATCGTCTTCGTCCTCGCCGTCGCCGTGCGCTCTGAAAAATTCAACGGCGCATTTGTTGATTCTTTCAGCGTCCGCGTTCAGAAAATACTGTTTTCCGTCGGCTCTTACAAGCTGCCTGAAGAGCCATATGTTATAAACGTGATAATTAAGACCGTTGTTTGATGGAACGCCTACGATTATGCCGTCATAATCATCGGGAAATCTTTGCACCTCGGAAAAGCCCTGAAGCCCGCCTGCTGATGAGCCCATAAAGAATGAGCGCGTCGGAGCTTTACCGTAAAATACTTCTGCAATTATTTTTGCAACGACGGTCATTATATGAGTCGAACGCCAGCTGTAATCCTTAAGCACGTCGTATGAAAATTTCGGGAAATCCTCTGCTCTGAGCCGAGAGGTGCCCATATCGGTTTCTACGGTCGCAAATCCCTGCAAGGTATACGTCCAATATTTCGATACAAGAGTTCCGCCGTATCCTCCGTTACCGAGTCCGAGAAGCTCACCGCTCCAGTTTGACGGAAGCCAGAGCTCGCTTCTTATGTATGAATCGTCGCCAAACGAGGATTCGAAAACAACTCTGACGGTTGCGGGATATTCGGCGCTGTTAAACTCTTCGATTTCATCGCTTCCCTCGCCGACAAAGCCTATATGAGCAACTTTGGTATTAGGAAGAGAGATGCCTCCGAGCTTCTTTTTAAAATCTTCAATTTTCTGTTCCGAATTTATATAGTAAGCCATTTACCCCTTTTCCTTCCAAAGCTCTCTGTCAATATTCGGAGTAAGCTGAGCGAGCATTCCTCCGTCAACGACTATCTCTGCGCCCGTAGTATTGCGCGAATGCTCACTTCCAAGATACCAAGCCGCATTAGCAACGTCCTCAAAGCTTGCAATATCCTCGATAGGAGTATAATTTGCAAGACAATATTTTGCATTGTTCAAATTCTGCTCCCAACGAATAGTCTTTATCATTCCGGGAAGAACGCAATTTGAGCGGATTCCGTATTTGCCCCAATCGATAGCAAAGGACTTTGACATTGCGTTTATCGCGCTTTTGGACGAGCAATAAGCGCATCTGTTTTCTGTAACTCTTACAGAGGAATTCGAGCCGATAAACACAATTGCGCCCTTTCCTTTTTCGCGCATCTGCTTTGCTGCTTCACGCGCCATAAGAAAGTTCCAGCCGATATTCGTGGTATATACACCCATAAAATCATTTATATCAACATCAAGGCTTACCTGACCGATGCCGAGATTTGCAGCATTCAGAACAAGCGTATCAAGAAGGTATCCCATTTTTCTTATATCGTCAAAAATTGCCGAAACCTCCTTTTCATCAAGGGTTGACGTCTGATATACGTAGCCCTTTGAAAAGACACCGTATTTTTCCGCAAGTCTTCCAGCCGCACTTTCTGCCTTGCTTTTTTCGCGGCTTCCAACAAAAACATCATATCCCTCAGACGCAAACCGTGAAGCAATCGCAAAGCCGGTACCGTCGTGCGCTCCGGTTATAAAAACCGATTTGTTCATTAATACATCCTCCGATTTTCAATTTCAAAAATTAGTTCAGGCTATAAAGCAATTTACCAATCCGCGACACTGCCGTCCTCAAAATACTGTCTTGGCGTCGTCCACTTTCCGTCGTAAAGCTTTTCTTTTATTGCATCCTCGTCAATCTCAATACCAAGACCCGACTTCGTTGGAACGTCGATATATCCGTTTTTGATAACGAACGGCTCTTTAATATAACCTACTCCAAGGTCACTCTTATCAGCGTTACCGGGATGCTCCTGAACCAAGAAATTCGGTGAGCATGCATCGATCTGCAGGCAAGATGCCAAGGAAATAGGTCCAAGAGGATTGTGCGGAGCTATCGAGCCGTAATAAAGTTCTATCATAGTTGCGATCTTTCGCCCCTCAAATATACCGCCGCAATGACATATATCGGGTTGAACTATGCTGACCGCCTGTTTTTCAATAAGCTCTCTAAACTGCCATTTTCCGAAAAGGCGTTCGCCCGCCGCAATGGGAATGGTCGTAGAACGGGCAATATTCACCATAGTATCCACGTTTTCGGGCAAACACGGCTCTTCAATGAAGAAAGGCATATAAGGCTTCAGCTCCTCGGCAAGTCTTAACGCCATCGCGGGACTGACTCTGCCATGGAAGTCGATTGCAAGATCGATATCCCAGCCTATATGCTCGCGTACTCTTGCAAAGCGCTCTACATGTTTTTTTGTATTTGAAGGCGAATCGACCTGCTTTATCGGCGGAATTATAGAGTATTTGAGCGCGGTGTATCCCTCGGCAAGTCTTTCATCTGCGATTTTAAGCATTTCTTCTATCGAAAACTCTCCCGCAGCACCGGCGCGCTTGATATGTGAGTACATTCTGACCCTATCTCTGCACTTTCCGCCAAGCATTTCATATACGGGACAGTTGTAGTATTTTCCTTTTATATCCCACATTGCCTGCTCAATACCGCTTATAGCCGAGAGCATAAGAGGACCTCCTCGGTAAAAGCTGCCGCGATACAGAGCCTGCACGTGATGCTCGATCATCATCGGGTCCTTACCGACGAGATAGTCCTCAAATTCTCTGAGAACAGCTTCAACCGACGTGGCGTGCCCTTCAAGGATAGGTTCACCCAGACCGTATATATCGGTATCGGTATGCATTTTTAAGAACATCCAACGCGGTTTAATTTTTATAATTTCAAGCTTGGTTATTTTCATATTAACCTATCTCCTTATAAGCTTATTTAGACTGTTTCATCTAAAAATATTTTTGAACGGTATATTTTTCTTTCCAAAGGCTTTAGGTAATCAAATCCTGCCTCTTCTCTTGAAAACGGAGAATTCTGACAATTAACGAGACAGGTTTGCGGCTCAAGACAGATATAGCCGTCATCACCGCCGCATAAAATAAGACGGAATTTATATTTTTCATCATTTTCATAAACTATCCGCAAACCGCTTGCCGTATCGGTTACAGTCATAACCCCGCAACCTCGGTAAAGTCTGCTGAATTTTTCACAAAATGGGTTTAAATCACCTTTTGAAATAGAGCTCGAGAGAGAATCAAACGGAGGTTTTTCTCCGCTGGGCAAATAGTTTGTCGTCATATTCCGTGCATACTCCTCGGAAATCTCAGCATACACGCGTATATTCTCAGGCTTTGAATTTTTAAAAAACAAGCTGTTGAAGGTAGTGTGAAAGCCAAGGAACACGGGCATATTTTCTCCTGACAAATTCCTAACCGTTACCTTGTGATAAAGTCCGTCGTCTTTAAGCTCGTATTCGGTAATTATCTCAAATTCGTGAGGAAAACAAAGATACGGCGAATCTTTTGAGGCGGCGTAACGGCATTTTAGCCGACTGTCTGAGGCTTCAATTAATTCAAATTCGGCCTTATAGAGCTCGCCGTGCAAATGGCAGTCTGTTTTTGGCTCGTTTATCGGAAAGACGTATTGCCTGCCCTCAAATTCAAAGCTTCCCTTTTCAATTCTGTTTACGGGAAATAATATCGGCATTCCGTAAAGCAGCGAACCGCGAGCTGCTTTATCGGCAGGCGGCTCGCGAAGAATGGTTGCACCGTATTTTCTGTTTTTAAGGCTGGTACAGCTTGCGCCGTTAGAGAGGTCAACAACGGCACGCCAATCACGTTTTTTTATTTCAAAAGTTTTCATTTTTTCTGACGGTCTACACCCCATTTTACTCTTTATAATCATTATAGCAACGATAAGGTTGACAAAAAAGCCAAAATATGATAATATTATTCCAAAAGGTTAGGTGACGGCTATGAAGTATCATATAGAAAATTTCAACGGAACGCTTGATTTTAGAAGTAAGCTTCGACAAAATTGGTGGGTCGAATTACATATTCACGAATACAGTGAAATTTTGTACTGCAAAAGCGGCAGCGGTTTTATATCTGTAAACGGCCGCAACGTACCACTCGGTTCGGGTGAGTTTGTATGGATTCCGCCAAATTACGTTCATCAGCTTTCATTTCAAAACTCAGAGGTTGTCTGCGCCGTATTTTCAAATGATTTTATCCCGCTTTTTTTCTCGGCTCTTGGTGAGAGACGGCTTATTGTTTCGCCGATAAGCGCCGATGAGCTTACCGATGTGATAGGCGAGCTCTATCTGCTGCAAAGAAATCAATACTTAAAGATCAGCGGCGTTTTGAATATGATTGCCGAAAAGGTGATCGAGCATTCCGAGCTTGAGGTATCAAGCTTTATAGACGGAGTTCTGTTTCAAAAGGTTGTAAGCTACCTATCTTCTCATTATATCGAGGAAATTAAGTTATCAGAGCTTGCTAAGCTATTCGGTTACAATGAAAAATATCTCTCGCACGCCCTGCACTCTCTCACCGGAATACATTTTTCACAGCTTTTGGCATTTTACAGAATAGAGCACGCAAAAAAACTGCTTTCGGGTAATTCACAAAAAAGCGTTACGACCGTAGCTCTTGAAAGCGGTTTTTCGGCAATTAACACCTTCCACAGAGCATTTTTGAAGCACACGGGAATGACCCCGCTGCAATATCGCCATAACAACCGTTAAATTATCAACACCGTCATTATTATAAAATTAATTTTAAACAAAAAAGCTGTCTTGGATGCATTACGCATTTAAGACAGCTTTTTTGTGCCGCGCCCGATGAGCTTCCCGCTCAAAACCCACGGTTATGATTTGAAATTAAAGTTCTTCGGGTTCCTGAGAATGCTTATAAACATTCTCTTCTTCCTCAATTCCGCTGATTGCGCCTTCCTTGCCGGGAATAACTATTCCCTTAGTCATTGCGCGAAGATTTTCCTCATTTTTCTTTTCAATTATAATCTGACGCGCATGCTTTACGGCATTGATATCGTTGATAATTTCTTCGGATACCGTACCGTCACCAAGAGTAAGAAAATTTTCAAAGGCATCGGGATATACGAATATTTTCTGAGCCTTATCAAACTTTACGGTCATGTATTTTCCCTGGCTGGAAACCACCGTTCCCTTGCCGAAAGTTTTATGATTAACTGCAAGATTGTCAAGTGTCATAACGAACCTCCGAGTTATATTGCTTTAATATGATATTAAATTTACATTTTTTGGCTACATATACAAGCTGTGATATTGTAGCAGATAAATGTGTCTAAAGTATGAACAAATGCATATTTTTTATATTTATTTTAAATTAGTTGTGTTTTTGCGACAGTAAAGACACAAAATGATGTGTTTTGTATGTTTTTCATCTGCTTTTTGCTAGAATATATTTACCTAAGATAACTAAAAGAATACACGAAAAAATAAAAATACCCGCCTTGCACTCAAATAAAATGCAAAGCGGGTATTTTTGCCGTATCAAACGGCAAAATAAACCTTTAAATTTCAATCATTGACTCATCCCAGATTTCAGGAGCTTCGAAACCAAGCATATTTACCGTAGTTGCGGCAACGTCAGAAAGGCCGAAATCCTCTCTTCCAAGCTTCACACTGTATTTATCGGCGGTGAAGTTATCATATATAATGAAAGGAACGGGATTAAGGGTGTGGCTGGTTTTTGCCTTGAATGAGCCGTCCTTATTAGCCTTGGGAGCTTTGGTCTTCTTGTCGATTTCATACATTTCGTCAGCATTTCCGTGGTCAGCAGTGATAAGAGCCGCACCGTGAAGCTCGTCTACAACCTTAAGTATTCTCGCAAGTTGAAGGTCAAGCGCCTCCATAGAACACTCTGTTGCAAGGAATGAGCCTGTATGACCTACCATATCTCCATTCGGGAAATTAACTCTAAGATACTTATACTTACCCGATTTAAGACACTCAATAAGCTTGTCGGTAATCTCTGCGCACTTCATCCACGGTCTTTCCTCAAAAGGAACGACGTCCGAGGGAATCTCGATATACGTTTCAAGCTCTTCGGAGAACTTGCCCGACTTGTTTCCGTTCCAGAAATAAGTAACGTGACCGTATTTTTGAGTTTCCGAGATAGCAAGTTCGGATATACCCGCTCTTACGAGATATTCCGTCATCGTGCCGGTAATTTCGGGGGGATTTACAAGATATCTTGAAGGAATATGAAGGTCGCCGTCATATTCGAGCATACCCGCGTAAAGAACCTTAGGAGCTCTCTTTCTGTCAAACTTATCAAATTCCGCACCGGATTCAAACGCCTTTGAAATTTCAATAGAACGGTCACCGCGGAAGTTGAAGAATATTACGCTGTCTCCGTCCTCCACAGTTCCGACGGGTTTACCGTCCTTGGCAATAACGAAGGGCGGCAAATCCTGGTCAATAACCTTTGTTTCCGCTCTGTATGCAGTGATAGCCTCCTCAGCAGATGCAAACTGTCTGCCCTCGCCGAGAACGTGGGTTTTCCAACCTGCCTCAACCATTCCCCAGTTAGCCTCATATCTGTCCATAGTGATCTGCATACGTCCGCCGCCCGATGCGATTGCAATATCAAAATCAGCCGAGCGAAGAGTTTCAAGATACTCTTCAAATGGACAAACGTAATCGAGCGCGCTGGTTTCGCCAACGTCGCGTCCGTCAAGAAGAATATGAACTCTGACTCTCTTTACTCCCTCTTTCTTAGCCTCGTCTATAAGAGCTTTGAGGTGGTCAATGTGGGAATGAACGTTTCCGTCGGAGAAAAGTCCGAGAAAATGAAGAGTTGAGTTATTCGCCTTAACTCCGCCGACAAGCTCACACCACGTGCCCGAGGCAAAAATCTTTCCGCTTTCAATAGACTGTGAAACGAGCTTTGCTCCCTGAGCAAAAACCTGACCCGAGCCAAGCGCGTTGTGTCCAACCTCGGAGTTGCCCATATCGTCATCGCTCGGAAGACCGACAGCCGTTCCGTGAGCCTTGATGGCAAGCGTAGGATAGTCCTTCATAAGACGATCGAGTGTAGGGGTATGGGCAGCAGCAACCGCATTAGCGCCGTTATCAGCCGCAATTCCGACACCGTCCATAACTATGGTAAGAAGCGGTCCGGAAACTCCCTCAAATTTTGTGGATTTTTTTAATGTAGCCATTTTATTGCCTTTCGATATATAATTTAATTATTTATTTTAGATATCAGCATCCTTGATGTAAAGATGACCGAATTCGGTAATGAATTTTTTACGGTCTGCAAGCGCGTCGCCGAGCAAAACGTCAAACATTCTTGCGGTAGCCTCGGCATCGGCAGGGCTGACGGCAATCAGCCTTCTTGTCTGGGGGCACATAGTTGTGCGCCACATCATATCCGGCTCATTTTCACCAAGTCCCTTTGAACGCTGAAGAGTATATTTCTTGTTACCGAGTCCTGAAAGAATATCTGCCTTTTCCTGCTCGTTATAAGCAAAATACGTTTCACCGCCCGAATTAATTTCGTAAAGCGGAGATTCCGCAATGAAAATCTTACCCTTTTCGATAAGAGTCGGTAAAAGACGGTAGAACATCGTAAGAAGAAGAGTTCTTATCTGGAAGCCATCCTCATCGGCATCGGTGCATATAATTATTTTGCTCCACTTGAGAAGATTGTAGTCAAAGGTAGCAAGGTCGCTCTTTTTATTCGTCTTTATCTCGACTCCGCAACCGATAACCTTGAGCAAATCAACGATAATATCGCTTGCAAAAATTTTGTCATAAGAGCTCTTCATGCAGTTAAGAGTTTTACCTCTTACGGGGATTATAGCCTGGAATTCAGCATTTCTTCCGAGCTTACAGCTTGACATAGCTGAATCTCCCTCAACTATATAAACCTCGCGGAGCTCGGGGTCCTTAGAATGACACGGAACGAATTTTTCAACCCTCGTTGAAACGTCCATCGTGCCCGTAAGCTTCTTTTTAATATCAATCTTGGTTTTCTCTGCCGACTCTCGCGCCCTCTTATTAATAAGCACCTGATTGATAATTGAATTTGCCGAGGTGTGATTTTCGGTAAGATATATTTCAAGATTCGTCTTAATAAACTCAGTCAAAGACTTTGCAATGAAAGCGTTTGTAATCGCTTTTTTCGTCTGATTTTCGTATGAGGTCTGGGTTGAAGCCGAGTTGATTATAACGCAGAGATTGTCCGCAATATCCTGAAAAGATATTTTCTGCTCGTTTTTAGAGTACTTATTTTGAGATTTTATAAATTTGTCAATAGCAAACGTGAACGCGGAACGCACGGCCTTATCGGGTGCACCGCCGTATTCAAGAAAGGATGCGTTATGATAGTATTCAGCCATTCCGGACTTGGCAAAGCAGAAGGTTATCTCAGCCTTGAATTTATAGTCCGGCAGATCCTCTCTGTCGCGTCCCTTGGTTTCTATTCTCCAAAGAGTGGGCTGCGTTATCGAAATCCCTTCGGTGATTTCCTTTATATAGTCAGCAACGCCGTTTTCGTAATAGAATTCGCTTTTTTCAAATTTTCCGCCCGATATCTCGACCTCAAGCACGAATTTGATTCCCGCGTTTACAAAAGCCTGGCGGCGAAGAGTTGCGGTGAGGAAATCGACCGGAATATCAATCTCCTTAAATACCTTAAGGTCGGGTCGCCATCTTATTATTGTTCCCTGCCTTTTTACGCCCGGTTTAATCTCTATATCGGTAACCGAAAGCTTCCCCTTCGGCTCGCCGGATTTGAAATTCATCTCGGAAAGAGTTTTTCCGTTATAGGATTTAACGTTCATATATTCCGAGGCGTATTGCGTTGCGGTAGCTCCGAGACCGTTAAGGCCGAGCGAAAACTCATAAGCAGAATTTCCGTTGTTATTATCGTATTTACCGCCTGCATAAAGCTCGCAGAAAACAAGCTCCCAGTTCCACCGTTTTTCCTTTTCGTTATACCCGAGCGGAACGCCGCGACCAAAGTCCTCAACCTCAATAGAACAGTCAAGATATTTCTTTACGATAATCTTGTCGCCGTATCCCTCGCGCGCTTCGTCAACCGAGTTTGCAAGAATTTCGATAAATGAATGCTGACAGCCTATAAGGTCGTCGGAGCCGAATATTACCGCCGGTCTTTTGCGGACTCGTTCAGCGCCCTTAAGGCTCTTTATGCTTTGGTCGTCGTATGCCGGTTTACCTATGGTTTTTGCCACTTAGCAATCCTCCGAATTTACTGTCTTTATCATAAATATTATTTTAACATAAATAAAATACTTTGTCAAGAAAAATCCATTTGACAAAATACCTTACGAGGAAAAAATGAAATTTCTTATTTTTACCGAACAAACCCTCACGCTTTTATTCTGGGTAATTTTAACCTTTGGTTTCGACACACCGAGCGTTGCTATATTGACCGTCATTGCCGCATTAATACACGAAGCGGGACATATTCTCGTGCTTTACACCCTAAATAAAAGCTCTTGCGCTTTACCGCGCGCCAAGCTTTCGGGCTTCAGAATCAAAACCGGAATTTTGTCTTACAAGGAAGAGCTTTATTCCGCACTTGCAGGTCCGTTATTTAATCTTTGGACGGGCGCCTTCTCGCTCTTGATCAGCAAAAGTCCGCTGCTTTCCATTTTTTCACTTTTAAATTTTATGACGGCAATTTCAAATCTTTTGCCGATAAAAGGCTACGACGGCTACAAAGCATTATCCTGTTTCCTTATGATTATATCAAGGGACGGCTCAAAATTCGAGTCTGTACTTCGGCTGATATCTTTTTTGCTTTCCTGTCTTCTTACCTTCTTTTCGCTTTTCCTGATACTTAAGATTGGTGAAGGATATTGGATTTTCTTTATTTTTTTCTCAATTTTGTTCTCGGAAATAGTTGATAACATAAAGTACACAATTTACGAGCAAAATGAAGATTTCAGGAGATTTTAAGAGAATTTGGAAGATTTTCGCATTTTTTTGCGCTAAAAATTAAGGATAATTTCGTCTAATCGCGTCTAATTCCGTCTGGTTTTAAAAAAAATATTAAAAAACCTATTGCAAATGCATTTTCTTTTTGATATAATTACGATGTATTATTGTGTATAAGGCTTCTCTGTCAGACAAGAGGAGATTAAAACTCGCTTTTGAAAGGTGAATTTTAAAAAATGACGAAACTCATTGAGTTAAAAGGTATTTCAAAATCCTACGACGGTGAAAAAGTAATAGATTCCATGAACCTCTACATAAGAGACGGTGAATTTATAACCCTGCTCGGCCCTTCGGGCTGCGGCAAAACCACAACCCTTAGAATAATCGGCGGTTTCGAAACTGCGGATGAGGGTGAGATTTATTTTGACGGCGTTGAAATCAGCGACCTTCCCGCATATAAAAGAAATCTGAATACAGTATTTCAAAAATACGCCCTCTTCCCTCATCTTAACGTTTACGAAAATATAGCGTTTCCCCTCAGACTAAAAAAAGTCAAGGAGGATGAAATTAAGACGCGAGTTACCGAAATGCTTAAAATGGTTGAGCTTTCGGGATTTGAAAACAAGAGCGTAAGCACTCTATCGGGCGGTCAGCAGCAAAGAGTTGCAATAGCGCGTGCTCTCGTATCGCATCCAAAGGTCCTTCTGCTTGACGAACCGCTCGGAGCGCTCGACCTTAAGCTTCGCAAGGATATGCAGAACGAGCTTAAATCGATTCAGCAATCGATAGGAATAACCTTCGTATACGTAACGCACGATCAGGAAGAGGCTTTATCAATGTCCGACACCATCGTCGTTATGGCAGACGGTGAAATTCAGCAGATAGGCACCCCCACTGATATTTACAACGAGCCGAAAAACGCATTCGTTGCAGATTTCATCGGAGAGAGTAATATTATAGACGGCGTTATGCTTGAGGATAAAAAGGTCCGACTTGCAGGTCATAGCTTCGTTTGCGTTGACGGCGGATTTGATAAAAACGAGCCGGTTGACGTCGTTATACGCCCCGAGGATATCGACGTTGTTCCGATTTCCGACGGTATGCTGACGGGTAAGGTTACAAGCGTAACCTTCAAGGGCGTTCACTACGAGATCATCGTTGATATCGGTGGATTTAAGTGGATGATTCAGTCGACCGATTACGTGGCTCCCGATGCCGATATCGGAGTTTATATTGAGCCCGACGCAATTCATATTATGAAAAAATCAAAGTATTCCGGCATGTTTGGCGACTACTCGTCCTTCTCCGACGAGCTTGACCAGCTCTCCGATGCGGATACTGCGGAAGAATTTTAATATTATAGGATAAAAAATGAAAAAGAATAAATCACTGATGCGTTCGATTGCGGCAGCTCCGCACATCTTTTGGGCTGTTCTCTTTATTGTTCTGCCGCTGATTATAGTCGTTTATTACGCTTTTACCGATTCCAACGGCAACTTCTCTTTTTCAAACATAACGTCGCTTCCCGACTATGCTTCAATATTCGGGTTGTCGTTTGAGCTTGCCGTTATAGCGACCTTCGTATGTCTCATAATAGGATATCCGCTAGCATACATAATCGCAAAAGCTAAGCCAAAAAATCAAAAGATTTTTATAATGCTCCTAATGCTCCCAATGTGGACAAACCTGCTTATCAGAACATATTCCATAATGGCAATTCTCGATAACGGCGGAATACTCAATACCCTGCTCGGTACGTCACTTAAAATAGTCGGCACGAAGGGGGCTGTAATTTTTGGAATGGTTTACGACTTTTTGCCTTATATGGTATTGCCGATCTACACCTGTATATCTAAAATTGACAAGCATATGTGGGAGGCGGCGTCCGACCTTGGCTGCAACACCTTTATGACGCTTACCAAGGTTATTCTTCCGCTTTCGCGTTCGGGTATCGTTTCGGGTATCACTATGGTTCTCGTTCCCTCTATCAGCACCTTCTATATCTCGCAAAAGCTCGGCGGAGGAACCTTTGAGCTGATAGGCGACACGATAGAGCGGCAGTTCTTAACGGGTGCGCTCAATGTGGGCGCTGCAATATCACTCGTTATGATGATACTCATTATTATCTCGCTTACCGTAATGAACAAGTTTGGAAACGATGACGACGGAGGTATTATCATATGAGAAAATATACCTCAAGAATATATCTCACCCTCGTATTTGCGATTCTTTACATCCCGATTCTTACGGTCGTTCTCTTCTCGTTCAACAATACCGAAAGCACCGCTTCCTTTTCGGGATTCAGCTTCTATTGGTACAGAGAGCTGTTTAAATCCGAAGAGGCGTGGGTCGCGCTTCGCAACACGCTTATTCTCGCCGCGCTTTCGTCGCTTATATCAACCGTTATTGGAACGGCGGCAGCCGAGGGAATATACAGAATGAGAAACAAATATCTCAAAGGCGCAATAACCTCGGTAACCAACGTGCCGATGATGAATCCCGATATAGTTACGGGTATGTCAATGATGCTCTTCTTTGCCGTCGTTATGGCGATCTTCAAGATAGCCGATTACAATGATTTGGGCTTTTCGGCTATGCTGATTTCACACACGACGTTCTGTCTGCCCTACGTTATTCTGTCGGTTCTGCCCCGAATTAACGAGCTTGGCGACACACTTTCCGAAGCCGCGCTTGACCTTGGTTGCACTCCGGTTCAGTCCTTCTTTAAAGTAAAGCTTCCGAACATTATGCCCGGCGTTCTTTCGGGTATGGTTATGGCGTTCACTCTCTCACTTGACGATTTCGTTATCTCCTATTTCGTTGCGCCGACGAATTTCCAGACGCTGCCGCTTCTTATCTATTCAATGACTAAGAAAACGGTTAAACCCGACATGTATGCGCTCTCAACGATAGTCATTATTTCGGTATTCCTGCTTCTTATATTCTCAAACGTAAAAAGCACGAAGAAAAACGCCCCGAAAAAAAGAAAGAAAAAGGAGGCGTTAAAATGATTAAAAGAATTCTAATTTTACTCGTGTGCGCATCAATGCTTTTAAACCTCTTTTCCTGCGCGTCCTCTGACGGTAATAAGGACGGCGTTACGGCTGTTGAGGATATAAAGCAGCCAATTTATAAAAAGGGCGAAACGGTAACCCTTAACGTGTACAACTGGGGAGAATACATTTCCGACGGCTCAGAGGATTCCTTTGATTCAAACAAGGGATTTGAAAAATATTTCAATACCTATCTTTCTGATAAATATGGCGGAATAAAAATCAAAGTTGAATACTCAACCTATCCGACAAACGAGGATATGTATTCAAAAATTACCAACAGCGCGGTTTCCTACGACGTTATAATCCCTTCGGATTATATGATTGAAAAGATGAAAGACGAGGGACTTCTTTTCTCCTTTGACACCTCGTCGCTTTCAAACTACGGAAATATTCCCGAAAAATTCAAAAACACCTACTACGATTCAAATAACGAATTTTCGGTTCCCTATACCTACGGTATGCTTGGCATCATTTACAACAAAGAGGGTGTTGATGCCGAGGACGTAGCAGATAAGAGCTGGAGCCTTATGTGGAATGAAAAGTATGCCGGAAATATTCTTCAGTTCAATAACCCACGCGACGCTTTTGCTACCGCAATGTATTATTACGGAATCGACGTCAACTCGGAAAACCCGGACGATTGGGACCGTGCTCTTGAAATTTTGAAAGACCAAAAACTGCTTCTTCAGGGCTACGTAAACGATGAGATATTCAACAAAATGAAATCCGAGTCAGCAATGATAGCATCCTACTATGTCGGTGACTTTCTGACTATGGCTGACGAGCAGGAAAACCTTGCTTTCTATTATCCCAAGGAAGGAACGAACTATTTTATCGACGCGATGTGCATTCCGAAATGCTCGTCAAATCCTCACCTTGCGAAAGAATATATCAACTATATGATTTCGGAGGAGCCTGCGGTTGCAAACGCCATATACATCGGATACGCCTCTCCCAATACGGCGGTCGTGGAAAGCGATGAGTATATCGAAGCTATGGCTGAATATGCCTACGAGGGCGAAAACGGAGAAACTGCGTACGACCTGCTTTATAACTACACCCCCGATACCGTTAATGAAAAATACAACGCCCTTTTCCCTGACAAAACCGATCCTGCGTGCTACAGAAGCTTTACACCCGAAATACAAGCGAGAGTCAATACTCTTTGGGAGGATCTAAAGATTACCGGCTCGACGGAGCTTTGGGTACACGTTACAACGGGCGCGATAGTCGGCTCGGTAGTTATTCTTGCAGCCTATACTACCTATATTAAGAAGAAACGCTCACGCGATTACAGACTTCGCGATAAAGCGGCAAGACTTGCAAAGAAAAATCAAATTAAATAAAAAATCGGCTTAAACACAGCTTCCGTAAGGTTGATGCGTTTAAGCCTTTTTTATTAAAACAGGTCTTAAATATTTGCAGAATATTCGGTAACACCGAGAACCGTTTCGCCGTCAATCTGAAGTGAAGTCGGTCTGTCAAATTTTACGGTAATGTTTTTTCCCTCTATCACCTCAACGCACTCGGTGTGCTTTACGTGCTCCCCCTTGAATATCGATGGAAAAATCATAAGAGTTTTCAGTTTGCCGGAGCCGTGAAAAAGCATAAGCGAAAGCTTCTTTTGCTCTGCGCTTCTTGACTGGTTGGGCGTTGGAATCATTCCGCCGCCGTAATGGCTGCCGAACATCGTAGGAGCTATCCAAACCTTCTTGTATTCCTTTTCAACTCCGTCGACCGTAACGGTTGCACGTCTTGGTTTGAAGTTAAACAGAAGTCCTTTAATGGCAATTGCCGTATAGTTAGCCTTCTTTCCCTTTGCCCTGCATTCGTCGCCAACCTCGCAACAATAGCCGTCAATGCCGTAGCCTACGCCGTTTATGAACTTATACTCTTTTCCGTTAACTGTAACGGCAGGAAGATTTTTTATGTATTCGGTTATTTCTATCACCGAGTCGGAGTCAGCGTCGCATACGTCGGCATAGAAATCGTTTCCCGTTCCCGACGGAAAATAAAACACCCTGTTTTTTAAATCAATATCCGAAACAGCGTTAACGAAACGGTTTAGAGTTCCGTCACCGCCGCATATGGTTATTACGTCGTCTGAAGCTAGCAAGGATATGAACTCGGAGTAGGAATTAATTTCGGTTATATCCACAAGCTTTGCCTGAGAATCATCTGCCGCTTTAATTTTCTCTGCGCACTCAAGACTGCCGCCGTGCCCCGAGATAGGATTGTAAAGAATGTAATTCATTTTCTGTTTCTCCCCTGTCGCATTTTGTATTATTTTAGCAAAAAAAAATAAACTGATAATTAACAAAAACTTTAAAATATATTTTAATTGACATATATTTGCAGGTGTGATACAATAAATGTATCAAATACGAGCATTTTGCTTGGTATGATAGCATATTTTCAACCGGAGTTTAGAAATGTTTCATATTCTTATAGTTGACGATGATAAAAACATACGTTACGTTATGACCGAAATTCTTGAAGCAAACGGATACGTCGCCTTTTCGGCAAAGAACGGAGAGGAGGCTCTTGCTATTCTTGAGAAGGAGCACCTTGACCTTGCAGTCGTTGATATCATGATGCCCGGAATCGACGGATACGCTCTAACGCAGGAAATAAGAAGCTTTAATCAGGACCTGCCCGTGCTTATGGTTTCCGCAAAGCAGCTGCCCGAGGACAGAAAGCTCGGTTTCCTCGCGGGGATTGACGACTTTATGTCAAAACCGATAGACGCCGATGAATTTCTTTTACACATAAAGGCTCTGCTTCGCAGATTTAAAATAATCAACGAGAAAAAAATCGTAATAGGCGACGTGGTTTTAGACTACGACTCCTACTCGGTTATCGGTCACGGTCAAACACAAGTGCTTCCTCAGAAAGAATTTCAGCTGCTTTATAAGCTGCTTTCCTACCCCGAAAAGATTTTCACAAGAATTCAGCTGATGGATGAAATCTGGGGTCTTGAATGCGATACAGTACCCGAAACGGTCACCGTTCACATAGGAAGATTGCGCAAGCGTTTTGAGGGCTGGGAGGAATTCGAAATAGAAAACATCCGCGGTCTTGGATACAAGGCGGTGAAAAAGGTATGAAAAAAATAAATAAAAAGCTATCTCCCATCACCGCAGTCAACGTAGCCTTCATCGTCGGAACGGCGTCTATTCTGCTCATCGCGCTTCTCGTCGCGTCAATGCTTGAGTTCCTTTTCAAGAAGCTTGATATTATTTCAATCATCGGAATAGGAACGTCGGGCTGGTATTGGGTTGTCATATTCACGGCAACGAGCATCGTCGTCGGACTCTCGCTCTCCTTTATTCTCGCGCGTATTATTTTCAAACCGCTGAACAAAATCGTTGACGGAATGGAAAGACTTGCCGAGGGGGATTTTTCAACCAGAATAGAGCTTGGGAAATACGAGGAGCTTAAGAAAATAGAAAAAACCTTTAACACTCTCGCAACCGAGCTTGAAAAAACCGAAATTCTCCGCTCAGACTTCGTAAATGATTTTTCACACGAGCTGAAAACGCCGATAGTTTCAATCAACGGTCTTATTTCGCTTATGAAAAATGAAAATTTGACCGAAGAGAAAAGGAATCAATACCTCGCGGTAATGGAGCAGGAGGCAAACCGACTTACGCAGATGACCTCAAACGCCCTCTATCTTTCAAAAATAGAAACGCAAAGTATTCTCACGAATAAAGAAAGCTACAATATATCCGAGCAAATCAGAACCTGTCTGCTTCTGCTTGAACGCAAATGGACGGCAAAAAATCTGACTCCCGTGCTAGAGCTCGACGAATATACCGTGTCTGCCAATCAGGATATGATGACTCAGGTGTGGCTTAACCTTCTTGACAATGCGATAAAATTTTCCGAAACGAATAAAGATTTACTTATTTGTGCCAAGCGAAACGAAAAAGAAATTTCCGTTTCCATAACGAATTACGGCACTGAAATAAAGGAATCCGAATACAACGCAATTTTCAACAAGTTTTACCAATCCGACAAATCACGCTCAACCGAGGGCAACGGCATCGGACTCTCGATAGTAAAGCATATAGTAAATCTCCACAACGGAAAAATAACCGTTGAAAGCAAGAATGGAAAAACCGCTTTTACCGTCACTCTTGCCACATAACAAAACCCCTCAAAGCAGTCTCAGAAACCTTTTAAAAGTGTATCTGCTTTAAGGGGTTTTTATTTTTTTACACTACTCCGGTTAAATCAAAATCCGGAATAAAGGATTCTTTTGCGCTTTCGCGCTCCTGAGTAAATGCAAATTTCACACCAAGTCTTTGAGCATAAGAAACAAGCTCCTCATACTCCGATAACGTTACCCTTCGGTCAAGCGGCGGCTTCATATCCTTCATCGGCGTATATTGATTCATAAGGCTGATATATATATTATCTCCATAGGCATCGTAAATGCGCTTGCATATCAGCTTTGCCTCTGCAACGTGCTCGGGCAAAAGCAGGATTCTGACGATAACGCCCGATTTCATTATACCATTCTCAATTACAACACTCGGCTTTTGCTTATACATCTCGGCAATCGCAAGGGCAGCTGCCTCTGGATAATTTTCGGCGGATGAAAGATACAAAGCGGTTTTCTTTTTATAAAACTTGTAATCTGCAAGGTAAATATCAACGGTATCGGCAAGCGATTTTACCGTTTCAACAGTATCGTAAGAGGAGGTGTTATACACTATCGGTATATCAAGCCCGCTGTTTTTTGCAAGTGCTACCGCCTCTTTTACAGATGGGGCGTAATGCGTGGGTGTAACGAAATTTATATTGTGAGCGCCCGCAACTTGAAGCTCGGTCATAATTTCGGATAATCGATTTAAGCTTACTGTTTTCCCGACTCTGCCATGAGATATCTTGTTGTTTTGACAAAATACACAGCCAAGCGAACAACCTGAAAAGAATATCGTTCCCGAGCCGCGCTCACCTGAAATCACAGGCTCTTCCCACATATGAAGCGCCGCTCGCGCTATCTGAGGCGAATCCGACATTCCGCAAAAACCAAGCTCACCCGCAGTTCTGTCTATAAAACATCTATGAGAACAAAGATTACAATTTTTATAAGATAATTCCACGGTGGCCTCCTTTTACAAAATTTGGTTGACATAACCGACAAACTGTGGTATAATCGGTTTAACAAGTTTTACGAGGTTTTATACTATGAGTGATAAAAGACGCGATTACATAAGCTGGGACGATTATTTTATGGGGGTTGCTCTTCTTGCGGCAGAGCGGTCAAAAGACCCCAACACGCAGGTCGGAGCCTGTATCGTTGACGAGCAAAACAGAATTCTTTCAACAGGCTACAACGGCTTTCCTCTCGGCTGCTCCGACGACGATTTCCCCTGGTCAAGAGACGGCGAGGCAACCGACACGAAATATCCCTACGTAGTTCACGCCGAGCTTAACGCAATACTTAATTCACGCGGCAAATCCCTTGCCGGCTCGAAGCTATACGTTGCGCTTTTCCCTTGCAACGAATGCGCAAAAGCAATAATTCAGTCGGGAATACGCGAGGTGATATATCTTTCGGATAAATACAAGGACACCCCGCTAACGAAGGCGTCAAGAAAAATGCTTGAAACAGCGGGAATTAAGCTTACTAAAAGCAAGCCGACCAGAGCATCTATTTTGCTTAATCTCGACGTTAAAGATTAAAATACTCCCGTATTTGCTTTTCACTTGACGAAAACGAGCCCTGAATCATATTTGGCTTTCCGCCTCCTCTTCCGAGGAGGCTTTTATTTACGTCTTGCGTTATTTCTCTTAAATTTACGGTATTTGATGAAATAACGTATTTATAGTCACCGTCATTACCCGAAAGTAAAACGAGAATTCCCTCGGTTTTCAAAACGGCTATATTAGAAAAGGCAATCATCTCGGAAACCGAAGCATCCGAAAAGACGATAAGTCTGTTGCCCGCCTCAAAGGAAAGCTTCTCCGCTTGCCTTTCCATTACCGAAATTCTATAAGCCGCAAAGCTGTTTTTTTGCGCAGTAAAATCATCAAGCAGCCTTTTCGTTGCCGCGGATATTTCGTTTTTCGGAACCGAGAGCATCGATGATATTGCCTGAGCTCCGTCAAGAAGACCGCTAAAGATACGCATCGCTCGGCGCCCTGCGGCAATTCTGATTCTTGTACCGCCGCGAAGTCCCGTAAAATCGAGTATTTTTATTGCACCTATCTCACCGGTATACGCCACATGCGGCGCGCAGCAGGCACAGGCATCGTATTCACCTATATAGACTATACGGATGTTTTCGCTTAAATCAAGTTTTGAACGGTATTCAAGCGCGGAAAGCTCTTCGGGCGCGGGAAATTCAGTAGTAACCTTGACGTTTTTATATACGGCCTCGTTTGCAAGAGCCTCTACCTCGTTTAACTGTTTGCGCGTAAGCGGTGCGGAAACGTCCATCGTAACCTCTTCCTCACCGAGATGAAAGCCGACATTTTCAAGTCCGAAAAGACTGTGTATTATTCCGGATATTATATGCTCCGCCGTATGACACTGCATCTTTTCAAATCTTTCGTCGAAATCGATTCTGCCGTTGACGGTGCTGTTTTCAATAAAGGGCGCATTTGTCAGATGGGTAATTATTCCGTCCTTTTCTTTTACGTCGAAAACCCTTACGTCCCCAAGATAGCCCTTGTCGGAATACTGACCGCCCTCCTCGGGAAAGAATGCCGTTTTATCGAGAATTATTTCGTAATACTCCCCACGGCTTTTGCAGGAAAGAACGGTTGCGAAAAATTCTTTTATATATGCGTCTTTATAATAAAGCTTTTCTGTCATTGGTATAACTCCTTTTCAAACAGCGACCAGGGATACGTATTCAAATCGGGAAGACACAAAGCCTCGGTTTTTTTATCTCCGAGAGAAAATGAAATGCGTGATGCAAACAGCGCGGGAAATTTAGCCTTATTGTCATGGCTCCCGTATTTTCCGTCGCCAACAAGCGACATTCCCCTTGATGAAAACTGTGCTCTGATCTGATGAAATCTGCCCGTATAAAGCTTGATTTTGACAAGAGTAAGCCCACTGCGGCCGTTATCAAAAAATCCAAGCGGCTCGTATTCAAGCTCTGCTTTTTTAGCTCCGCGCCGTTCACTTACAACGAAGGCTTTTCCCTTTTTCGAATCCTTATAAAGCCAGTCGGTAAGGACTCCGCCCTCCGCTCTGCCCTCAACCACGGCTATATATTCCTTTTCCATGCCTCTGCCACCGACAAGCGCGGAAAGCTCGGCTGCGACCGATTTTTTTCTCGCAAAAACCAAAACTCCGCCAACGACTCTGTCAAGCCGATGTACAAGCCACAAATCCGAAGCTTCGCCCATTGTCCTAAGCTCGCGCGAGGCAATTGACATAGCGTCGTCGTCGCCCGTCGTATCGGATTGCGTAGGAATGCCGCACGGCTTATATATTACGACAAGCTCCCTCGTTTTATGTAAAAACTCAATCATAAGAACCCCTTATAAAAAAGACCGACTCAGGTTTTCGGAACGTGAGCCGGCCTCTATTGCCTAAGATTTTTTACTTTTCAAAACGTTAGTTGCATCAAGAATGTGATAAATTGCGGGAACGAGCACTGCGTTAACTGCAAGCTCTACGGCAAAATTCACAGTTATAAACAATGAATAAACACCGATTCCGGTAAGCTCACGGAAAAAGAGCAAACAGCCGACAACGAATATACCCGTATTTGCAATAGGTGCAGAAATTGCCGCGATAATTATTGCAACAAGCCTGTTTTTTTTGCTTAAAAGCTTAAATATAAGTCCTGCAATAACACCCGAACCGATGCCCTTAAGGAAAACGAGAAGCACGGTGAGAACAGGATTGAACTCAAGGAACGGCACTGTGGTCGGGTCGAACATAACTATAAGCGAAAATACTCCACCGAGCCATGCCCCCGCACCGATTCCGCACGAGGCAACTCCGAGAACGATAGGAATAAGAACGAGCGCAGGCGAAAGGCCCGTTGCGGCTCCAATTAAGGGCGCTATAAAAATCTGAAGCACGACGACGAGAGCCGTGAGCATTGCAAGATAGGTAAGCTTTCTTATGTCAAGCGATTGTTTAGTCTGCATTAAAATGCCTCCGTACAAATTTTATGCACCCATTATATCACTATTTATTTTATAAATCAAGAGTTTTGCCCTTTTTTTTTATTTTTTCCTTTTTTTACCGTAACGACTCTCACTGCCTCTCCGCCCGTGAGCGCAATCATTTTAACCGCAGACAAGCTGAAATCGTTAGCATAAACCGAAAGTGGCTTATCCAAAATACCACGCGCAAGCACCTTTATATACGCAGTATCGTAGGGGACGAGTGATTTTTCTTTTAAAACGTTTACGTCTACTCTCGAGTTTGCCTCAAAGTTTTCACTGAGGGTGTCAACATTGATTATACTCTTTTTGTTTCCCGAGGTTTCAATCCGCAAATCCCTGCGCTGCACGAGGCTTTTTGCAAGCGAATCGCTAATAAGGCTGTCAGCATGCTCGGCGTCAACTGAAAGCATCTCTTCGATCTCGTTTAATTCAGACGTTTCTTTTTTCTCCTCTGAGCCTTGATATCGCTTTTTCTCTTGTTCTTTGAGATTTTCGCTTTCTTCAAGATAATAACCACGGTATTTTAAAACGCTGAAATAATGCAATATATCCTTTCTCTTGCACTTAATTATCCAACCAATGAACAAAAGCGTTATAATCACCAAAAACAGAATAAATATCAGCAAAACGCTCTTTTCCGAGAGAGAATTATGCCGTATTATTCTCCCGTTAATTACCGTAAGGCTGTAATTTTTGTTCAGAGCGCGGCAACCGACCTCGTCGGTTAAAAATTCAAACACAATTCCAAGCTCATCTCCGTCAATAACCTCACCTGCACTGACGTTATATTTTGGCTTTGGCATTGAAGAAAGCTTGTATTTATTCAAGTCGGATACGGTAACGGTAATGTCTCTCGGCATTATCTCAAAGCTAAGCTCCGCTTCTGTCTTTCCGTCTTGAAACTCATAATTATCCGAGTCGTAAAGAATAACAGATAGGCTGTATTTTCCGGCGTCGCGCCCCGCCACACACACAGTTTTGTAAAGCGGGCTTTCAACAACATCGGGTATCTGAGCCTTTCCGTTATAAACGAGAGATGAAATTTTCGGGTATTCCACCGTCCGTTTTTTTATAACGAGGATAGAATCGCTTACCGACGGCGGATTATAATTTTTGACGTCGTAATCCAAAATTGCCGAAACAGGATAATTTCCAACGGTTTTACCCCGTCCGCCAACGTATTCACGAACCAGAACGCCGTCAGGCAAGCCGACGAGCTCGCAAAACTTCTCCTCTCCGTCGTAAGTTGCCTCACAGCCGCTCCAATAAACACCGCTTAGGTCGTAATCAGCCTTTTTAACTTGGAGAATTACCGCCGCGGCGAAATCAAGATACTTGAAAATCACGCCGCCGTCACCGAATCTTAACGACTCTAGGTTTTGATATTCAATAAAAACCTCCGATATATCAATCCTTTTTCTGCTTCCGTCGTTGTTAATAAGAAATATTTCGCAGTCGGAGGCTTCTATTTTTTCAAATGCTGAAAAATCCTGCCGCGTCATACTGACGGACATTGAAATCGGAATTACCTCGATAATTTTAAACGGAATTTTGTCGGATTTAATCGGCAGATAATTTCTGTCTCCGCAAGATGAGACTTGCATATAATATTCTCCGTGCGCACTCGGAGGCTCGGAAAGAGGCTCACCGTTCTTTGAAAAATACTCGTATACGACCGTACCGCCGAGGCAAACCGACCGAGGTGATAATACAGCGCCCTCAAAAATATCCTTTACGGTAGGGTTCTCAATCCAAACATTTTCCGCTTTAAGTATCTTGAAAACGCGAGTCGAATTCAGAACGGTGTAATCCGGGTTTAAAGAAACTGCCGTCGCGGTATATTCCCCTGCATCGCGCATACCGCCAAGAACGCTGACCGCGCACTCCTCCGCTTCGGCTGTCGGAGCCTGCAAAAGCATATTGAAAACAAATTCAGACGTCCCCCAGTTAACCGTAACGCCAAGCGGTAAAATCTCAACTTGCGCGGAAATTTTGTCGGGAATATTATAATTTTTGCTCCTTGAAAAGAATTCAATTTCAACGCTCCGCCCCGAATCAACTACGTGGGTAACCCCCTCAAGATATCTGTACTCAAGAAAAATTCCGTCAATTCCCACGGGCATCTCACCAATAAGACCCGGGTATTTGGCACTGCCGTCAAAGATATATTCCGAGTCAACGAATGAAAACTTTGAAAGGTCGTAATCTGCTTTTAAAATCTGCCACTCACAGCTTAAATCAGGCGGTTGATTATAATTCAAGTCATCATATAAAACAGCCGCTTTTACTATATATTTTCCGGCAGAAACGGCTTTGTTGTCGCTATATCCTATTACGGATACACCGTTAGGAAGTCCGGTTACAACAATATTTTTTTCTTCGCCGTCATAGACGAACCTATTACAACTCCAGCTTACGCCCGAAAAATCGTAATCTGCTTTTCTTATAACATAGCTCACGCTCGTTCCGACGAGCTTATAATTTTCATCGGCGCAATTTACCGATGCCGTGTATTCCCCTGCCAGAGAGCGCGCCCCAAAAACCTCTAATACGACCTTTCTGCCTTGTACGTCTTTATAATACGCGCTCGGGCATTTTTGATTTCCGTCGTAAACGAAATCAAGCGATGAAAACACCACCTCGCTCTCATAGGGCAAAACGGTTAGAACCGCATACATATTTTCGGGTATCCTGTAATTTTTGCTCACCGTTGAAAACGAAAGAGTAATAACGTATTCTCCCGCATCAACTCCTCCGCCGATGACCTTTGCAAAAAGCTCGGTACCATCAACGCCCATAGGAAGCGTTCCCGAAAAATCAATACTCTTTTTCGTTCCGTCGTATACGAGCCGAGTATTCTCGAAAAGAATTTCGGAAAGGTCATATTCAGCGCGGTTTACCGTAATCGGTACGGGAACGGACGCATCAAGATATGATGCTATTACAGCGTTATCACCGTAACGCAAATTTTCAGCGATTTGATATTTGATACTGATTTTGTCCGCCCCGACTATTTCGGTGCGCGAGCTATTATAATTGACGGCAAGTTCAAGTCCATCGCTTAAAAAATGTTCAAACGCCGAATAAACCTTTTTATCAGGCATGCGGTAAATTGAAACTCCGCTTATCTTCTCCTCGATTATCCTAAATTCAACGGCGGAGGAGCGAAGCGCGGTATAATTTTCACAGCCTGATACTACGGCAATGCAATAATATTCACCTGCTTTATCGGGTGCCGTTTCGCTGAATACTCCGTTTTGACTGTCCGAATACAGAAATTTCACCTCGCCGAAACGGGCGTGTGCCTTGTGCAACGGCTTCATTCCCTCGTATATATCGTAAACAGTAAGCCCGTCTGTAAAAAAATTTTCGCTTTTAATTATTTCGAAATCAACGTATACGGTATTACCTCCGCCGTAAAACTCGCAGTTTTCGGAATCTTTAAGAGTGAGCTTAACGGGATAGACTCCGACGGAAATTCCGCCGCTTGCCGACACGGTATAAAAATAAGTCGAGTATATATCGGGGCTTTGAAATTCACCGCTGTAATATTTTGCGCTCGGAGAAGGAATTTCAACCGTTGCTTTTTTTACGCTGAGATTAACAGACGGAGTATCTATAACGGCGGAATCCTTACCGTAAGTAAAAAGAAGCGAGCATTTATACTCTCCGCTGTCCGAAACCTTTGATATCTTTATCGACGGACCTGATTCCGACAAAAGCACCCCGTCCTTGTACCACGCGTAATTTATTACCGCCGATTCCATAAGCGGATGAGACAAACTGTCGATTCCGAATTCCCTTTCGTATCCGTCGTACACAAACTCCATGGAGGAAAAAGAAAAGCTTGGCGGCATAAGCCTGTATTTTGAGTAAAAGCTCGTATTTTTTGTCAAAGGATTGGTGAAGTCGTATATCCGGTCGGGATTCTCCGCAGTAACCCACCCTAAAAACTCATAACCGTCCATTTCGGGCGCAGCAGGATTTTGAGGTCGCTCACCCGATATACATTCATCGGTAAATATAAGCTTGTCCCCGCTGTAAAAATCAGCTTTAAATGGCAAATAAACCGCTCCGAAATTCCTTTCGGAAATCCCCTTGTAGCTTTCAAAAAACTTAAGAGGCATAACAGATTCGTTTTTATCATACAAGACTATATTGCGAAGTGAATTTTCACTCGCGGAATAAAAAACACAGCTTATGCTGCCGGCATTGAAGCTATCAAGATACTTCACCGACACCCTGCCTGAAAACTCAATATTTCTATTCGCGAGAGTTATGGGAGTGTTTGCTGCTATTCCGTGACTGCCGCCATCTATATTGGGCGAACCCGAGAGAATAAGAGTTGAAGACGAATTAATTGCAGGACCCACATCGGATATAATATTTCCGCCATTTACAACAAGAGTTCCTCTCTCCAGTATTACGGTTCCCTTTTTTGAGCTTGATGAAATAATTCCGCTCTCAACCGTAAGCCTTGCCTCCGAGGAATAGTCAAGCAGGAAAGCAGACTCGGTATCCGACGTAATTTTGCCGTCAATGAAAGTTACGCATCCATTCTTTATTCTGATATCGGAGTTAATTAAATTTGCCGAGAATGAAGTGAGGCTTGTGTCTCCCGATAAAGAGAGCCCGGCTCCGCTCAGCGTTATGCTGCCCGTCAGTATATACTTATCAGATGCAATATCAAAGCTTTCATAGACGCTTATTCCGCCGAAAACGATACGCGTCCCTTCCGAAAGCTTGGAAATATAACTGCTTATCTCGTTAATATTCTGTGTTCTTGCTATCGGAACGGAGCCCCCATTCTTATATACCGAAAAGATATAATCGGCACCGTCCGAGCTGATTAAATATTCACCGCCCGACTCGCTGACACCACGTGATACAAAGGAAGTTAACGCAAAAATTAAAGCTAAAAACAGGAATACATTAATTATTCTCTTCATATTTACCTCCGAATAATTTCCATTTTATTCCATATAATTTTATCATTTAATTTCTTCGGATTCAAGGAATAACGGCGTTAACATATCCAAAAGTTATGACATAAATCCCTGCTTTTTAACAAATGCTTTTCGACAGCGACAAAATTTTATTTATTTTCTAAACATCATTTTTTCCGTACGTGCGTTCAAGAGCTAATCGAAAGGAATCTTCTGCATCAAAATCTCCATACCTTTCTTTTTTCGCGCTTTTCGCGCAACGTTTTATTTCTTTTCCATTTCCATTTACATTTTCATTTTCGTTTTCATTTTCGTTTTCATTTTCTTTTACTGCATCTGCTTGCATAGTCTTGCATGATTTTGCATCATTTTGTATTTCGCTGTTTGCCCAACGCTTATTTGCACTCTCTCTGCGTTTTTCGGAAAGCTCGCGCTGATTCTTGTGTGTTCTTACCGCACTGTCAAGCATAAATTTGTAAATTATGCGCATCTTGTCCGGCAGCTTATCAGGCACCCTCCTTTCATAAAAATTGTCGAGCAATGCTCTAATGAGCTCTCCAAGCTCACCGTCTGTCAACTCCTCGGTCATCTCAAGCCAGTTGAAGTAAAGTGGGAAGTAAAGTTCTTTGTAGTCTGCCATAAAAATCTCCTTTTCGTTTTTTTGATTTCATTTTATCACACATTTTTTACTATGTAAGTACACTCGCTTACAAAAAACACATTTTCACTTTTGCTTTTTTTGTGCAAAACAAACAAAAAAACAGACTTGACGTGGAAAATCAAGTCTGCAAAAAATCATACGTAATTATATTATTTTTCTTTGTAATACAATAAGCAATGACAATATCCTTCAAAATCGGGATCGGCAATCTGCTCGCGGAATTCAAGGCACATGCACTTAAAATCTTCGGTACGGTCAAGACGGCACGGACAGTATCCGCCGCTGCGTTTAAGCCCCTCTTTTACGGAGTCAACAATATCTTTATTTTCATTGAAGCGTATTTTCATAGCTTGCCTCATTTATGCGTTTCAATAAGCTTAACAAGCTTTTCTTTGGGAACTAAGCCAACCGAAAAATCAAGGAAGGTATTGTTTTTTACTATTGCAACGGTGGGAATGCTCTGCACCTTAAAAAGACGCGTAAGCTCCGGTTGCTCGTCAACGTTTATTTTGCAAAATTTAACGTCGGGCATCTCCGCTTCAATCTCGTCAAGCACGGGCGCTATCATACGGCAGGGACCGCACCAGGTTGCCCACAAATCAACTACGACGAGTCCGTTATATTCTTCTACTTCTGTTTTAAAATTATCAAGAGTTAAATTTATCATTTTTACGCTCCTTTTTTCTTTATTATACCACAATCAACGATGCTTGTCCAGCATTATTTTGTTTATTTTATATTTTTTTATTAAACTCGCCGAAATTTGATTAGAAGAGGGATATAAACAGCTTTTTTATTGCATAAATTGCTTATATAGCTTCATTTACTCATAAAACAACTTTATTTTATAAAAATACGCTAAATTTTGACATATTAATGCTTTAAAACTGCAATTTTAAAACGATATTCATCGCCAAATAGTTTGTTTTTAGCACAAAAAAACATAAAAACGTAAAGTTTCGCAATTTCGATTATTTTAGCTTAAAAGCCGTTCGTTAAAATTTCGCGCAAACCTTAACGACAGAATTTTTTGTTTTTTGCTAGAATATAATTGTGTAAGCTAAACACTCTTTGGCCACAAAAAACAATGGAGACGTGCTATGTACAATAAAGAAGTTGATACAAAAATTACCGTAAAAGAAGAAAAAAGATACAACGACGGATTAGTGTATAAATATAAATTGCTTATGCATTTTGGCAAAAGCGTTGCTAACTTTTCTCTCCCTATGTATTCGGTTTCGGTTGAGCTATTGCAAAGCGATGGCGAAATTATCACGAATGCAGAAATAAACGACATATTTTCAAGCGAGGAAAAGGCTTTTGCTTTCTTTGCTAAAATCGTAGACAATCTTGTCACTCCGATAGACCTGCAATTTGTTTTTGAGGATATGTTGACTATATAACCGAAGAAAAACCGTTCAAGAGCGGTTGGCTGTTTTATTTTTGCACTGCTCTCGCGCCGAACAAATCATAATAAAGCCACAAAACAGTATATCTGTCTTTCAAATCCTTAGCATATAAATATGCGTCGTCAATCTTCTCTTTACCATAAAATTCGGTAAAATCCGAGTATTTCATTCCGACCTCGGAAAGCATCCTGCAGCTTTCGGCAAAGCTCGGCGCATCGGAAAGAATTTTCTTTATTTCATTAAATTTGCTTTTATATATCTCGACTCTTGACTCGGTTTCAAGATACCAACCAATCTTTTTTTGAAGAGAAATCACCTCATCAGCAACCGAGCAGTATATACGTTTTATATTTCTTTCATATTTAGAAAAATCAAAATCGAACGCCGAAATATCTGCCTTTTCAAGAGAAAGTATTTCTTCCCTTATTTTTGCGCTTTCCGCCGCTGAATAAAAAACGTCAATTCCGTGCGGTAGATATTTTTCACCTTTGACAATTCCCACAATTTCAAAATAATGTGAAAAATGATGCTCACTTCCTGACGCCGGCCGTGAATTTCCAACGTACGACATAAGTATGCCGACGGCAACGAGAGCGCTCATTAAAGCTTCGATAGCTTCGGGGGCGCGCTTATGAAGTCTGTCTGAAAGCTCTCTTGTTCTGTTCACGTAACCGTAGGTTTCCCTAAGGACGAAATCGCAGATATATTCATCACGAACAAGAGCCGCAAGCCGCCAATCACAAAGACAGGAATATTTGCCGATTATATCCCCATATCCCGCAAGAATCATATCAAACGGTGCATTCTTCAGTATATTGGTGTCGGCAATTATCGCTTCGGGCACGTGAGCGTTAACGGTAACCTTCATGCCCGACAGTATCATAGCCGCACCGTGAGAAGCATATCCGTCCATCGACGGAGCGGTCGCAACGATAACGTAAGGGATATCCGAAATAAAGCTTACGTACTTACAAAGGTCGTTTATAACACCCGAGCCGACACCGATTATAAGCTCGGTTTTTTTAGTAACGCAGCTCTTTATTCTATCAATTGCTGCCTCGTCGGGTATGAGTATTTTTTCACCGCTAAAAACAATTCTGCTTTGAATTTTATCTAATATTTGCAATTCAACGCTACGCCCTGCAGCATTGTACGTATTCTCGTCGGCAACCAAAACGACCTTGCCGTATCCCTTCGTAATTTCCCGAAGCTTACTTATCGCTCCCTCGCAAATATCCACCCTTTTTATGTGGCATGAATGGCTTTTTCCGCATTTGCAATTTTCAATGCCCAAAAGCAAATCATCTATTTTCATCTCTTCACCTCATAATAAATCTGCAAGTAATTCCCTGCAATTTAAATAACCGTCGATTTTTCTAAAATTAAAATCCGAAAGAAAAACAGGCTCGTCGTTACCACCGACACCGTAATCGTCACCCACAAACAAAACCTCGCTATGAAGGAGAATGTTTTCAGCGCAATATCTGTCAAGCGCATAATACTTATTGTAAGGCTTGGGAACGATATCAAAGGAAGACGAACCGCCGATAAATACGTTGTATTCATCAAAAGTAGAGCAAACGTCAGCGTAAATTTTGCGGCGGATTGATTTATCAGGATCAAACGTAAGCTTATCCTGAATTTCGGCTTTAGTCCCTATAATTGGAAATGTTATACTTCCGGAGAGATGAAATTCAACCGATTCGCCCTTATAATCATTAAAACCGTATTTCTTGCGAAGCCCATCAACTCTTGCGCGCACCGACTCGTAATCACATGGCAAAACCTCATCGCGAACAAGAACAAGTCTGCCATCGTGAAATTTCGCATACTGAAGTCCGTAGTTTCCGATTATATCTATCGGGTATTTATTCATCTGTCCGTTAATTCTCTGACAGCTTCCCGCACCAACCATAAGAAGCTTATATTTTTCCGACAATGCATCAAGAAGGCTCCTGTTTTCTTCTCCAAGCTTCGTTCTGTGTTCGGTCAGTGTCCCGTCAAGATCAAAAGCAATAAGTTTAAACATAAATGCGTATCCTCTATTGACATATTTCCTTTTTACAGTTATAATTGTAATAAAATGAGCGTTTCTTGTCAAGCATTGGCTAAAAAAATGAAAAACAATCAAATTTACAATCAAAATCAATCAAACTGACTAACGGGTGGAAATATGTTAAAAAACAAGCGGCACAGTGAAATTCTTGAAATTTTAAAGAAGCAAAGCTTTGCTACGGTAGCAGACCTTGCATCTTCGCTTTACGCCAGCATGCCAACAATAAGACGTGACCTTACGATACTTGAAGAGGACGGATACGTAAAAAGATGCCATGGCGGAGCAATGATACTTGACGGCAACACAAAGCCGCCCGTATATTTCAGACGTGAGCATCATGCGCAGGAAAAATTAAAGATGTGCAACGTTGCGGCAACCCTGATCTCTGAGGGGGATACCGTATTTATAGATGCTTCAACTTCGGTTTTTCATATTGCCGATTTTATCGAAAAAGAAAAGGGTGTCACCGTGATAACAAACGGACTCCCTATTGCCACAAGACTTGCCGACACGGGAATAAAGGTATATTCAACAGGCGGCAGACTTCTCAAAGAATCTCTCGCATTCGTCGGAATATCCGCAGAAAATTCCGCAGCATCTTATAATGCCGATACACTCTTCTTCTCGGTTGCGTCGCTCTCGTTTGACGGCGTTCTTTCCGACTGGTCGGAGGATGAGGCAATGCTGCGAATCGAGATGTCAAAAAACACGCGCCGCAGCGTTCTTTTATGCGACTCGTCAAAAATCGGAACGGCATCAACGTTTAAGCTCTTTTCACTCTCGGAAATCGACTTTTTTATAACCGACAGCAAAGCTCCGGATGAAATGATAGAAAAATTCGGACTTCGTGAGCTTTCAAGCTCTCCCGCATATCTTTATTCGGTCACGAAAATAAACCGCAAAATATAATTTAAATAAAAATCCCGCGATTTGAGTGTTTTGTCTGTCAATGACGTCATTCTAAACGTGGGATTTTAATATTTAATAAAAATATTTATGCGCGCACCTGCCAAATGCGGTAAAACTGGAAAGACCGGGGGTTATTCCGCGCGGTGCGCCAAGTATTCTCAGACGAAGTCTGCTTGCTGAGACCTCATCGGTATGAGTATAGTCAACGCACAGGTCGCGCGCGTTATCAGAGCGATCGAGGAGAGTCAGCCACTCTGTGCTGTTTGGCGGCTGATATTCAACCATGTATTTAATAGGTCCAGGGTAAATACCGTCAAGAGTTTCCATGCCTATATCACGCCATATTATACGAAGCGAACTTATAACGTAGCCTAATTGAGCGCGCAGATCTACCGTTATTGTTTTTTCGGGGTCATCCTGCCTTGGCTGCCACCAGGTAAGAACACTGTCATCAAAGGCATAAATTCCGTCTCTTCCCGGCTCAGCGCTTGATACCGTTGAGTTTTGCATAAACGTAAGCGGCAAAAGCCCTGCATCATTATCCCTTTCGGGATGCTCAAGAACACCGGGCGCGTACTGAGGCGTGTCGGTTACCGCAGGACAGAAAAGCTCGCCGTTCTCATCAATTCCGATAGGGTCCATTCCGATCCTGCGCTCAAATTTGAAATTATAGTTAAATAACGAGGTATAAAAGGTCCAATACGTATTATTCGGTCCTTCGACGATACAACCGTGTCCCGCGCCGCGCAAAAGTCCGTGCGGCTTGAGAGTTAGCGGGTCGTGCCTTGTTTGCGGCTTAAAATTCGAAAGAGGTCCTTCATCGGAATACGCAACGCCGTTCGCATAGCTCGAATACGCTGTTCCGCTTCCGGAATACAGAAGATAATAGCGGCTGCCGATTTTAATCATCCACTGCCCCTCTATCCAGCCAATACGCTCGTTCTGGTTATGCTCGCCGAAGCGCTGCCAAACCCGTGAGGAATCAAACTCGTTTATTACAACGGGCTCGGTAATAAGCCGCCACGGAGCATCGGGATCGCACTCCGCGCCGAGTGTCAGGGTTATTCTTTCGGCGTCTTCACTCTCTTTTGGCGCTCTTGAACCGAAATAGTAAATATAAAGCCTGTCACCGTCTGCAAGATAGCAGGAATCGGGAGCGCGCATCACTCTTCCGTCGGCATAGGTCATTGTTCCGCAAAATTCAAACGGTCCGAGAGGATCGTCAGCAGAATACATTTTCGAGTCACGTCCGCTAATATACCATTTATCCCTGAAATGAACCACGGCGGGACTGTATCCAACATCGTGAATACCGATATCAATGTGCTTCCAATCAACGAAATTTTCGGAAACGTAGGCTACGGCGTAGCTTGGATACATTATCCACTTTCCATCATGATAGACCACGCTAGGATCTGATATCGAGCGGTAATCCTTTAATTGACGGTAATCCGATATCTTCTCGGTATCCGCGTCAAGACGTCTGCCGCTTTCAATGCCTTCTATTGACAGCGGATTGCAATACGTAGGTCTCATATAACCCCCCCCACACTTTAATTTATTTAGCAATTATTTGATTACATTATACAAAAGCCTCTCGCAAACGGCAAGTAAATAATGAGTATAAAATATGTAGATTTGAGTATAAAGCGAAAATACTAAAGCAACAAATTATCCACTCTTGCCTACAAGACTTTGCGCCCACTTTCCGCTTTTAAGCATAATGATTCCCGGAATAAGCTTTACTATTTCCAACATTTGACCTATAAAATAAAGCCAAAAAACAGAAACGTCCGTAAAATAAGCAAGAATTACCGTCAAAGGTATAACTGCCGTCCACATAACTCCCGAGTCAAGAATGAAGGTCAGTATTACGCGTCCTCCCGAGCGTATAATATAGTAAGCGCAATAAGAAAATGCAAAAAACGGAATTGTTGCCGCCGTTACCAAAATCATATAAGCCGAAAGCGAGCGAACCGACTCGGTAGTGTCGTATATCTTAGGAAAAATCGGAGCAGAAGCAACCATAACTAAGCCGGCGAACAATGCCACTGCCATTGAAAACGCAAGAAGCTTACGCGATACGTCCTTTGCCTCGCCTACTCTGCCTGCGCCCAGCTTCTCACCTACGATAATCGATGCAGATGAGCCAAACGCCATATACGTAACGTTTATGAGATTAATAATTACGCTTGATATGTTAATCGCCGCAACGGCATCAAGACCTCGCGTAGAATACGCTTGATTTCTCAATGTAATGGAAAGCGACCAAAGAATCTCGTTAATTATAAGCGGAAGTCCGCGCACCGAAATACCCCGTACAAGCGACGGCGGAATTTTAAACGAACGGTATGCGTTTTTAATAAATACGTACTTATCGGATTTTTTGTGCGTTGCCGCAACTATAAAGATAAGCTCTGCAAATCTTGATATCACGGTTGCGACGGCAGCGCCGCGAACTCCTTGCTTAAATACGAAAATAAAAAGTATATTAAGTACGAAATTACCTGCTAAAGCAATAATCGCGGCATACATTGGGAGCTTGGTTTCCTCGACTTCACGGAGGGTCGATGCATACACCTGGGTTATCGCGTAAGGAATAAGCCCTATAACGAACACCTTAAGATAATCCACCCCCTCAGAGAGAGTTAGAGCCAAATCAAGCTCACCGCCATCGCTCCCCGCGTGCAGAAAGCTGGAAATCAACCGTTCGTCAAAGCTTAAAAACAAAATCACTGCTATTATTGAAAATACAAGGTTAACCAAAATTTTAAAGCGAAAGGCATTTCTTACTCCGTTATCATCGCCTAGCCCGTGATACTGGGCGCAAAAAATACCGCCTGCAGACACCGCTCCAAAAATCAGAAGATTAAAAACGAATACGAATTGATTAACTATCGATACACCCGACATAGACTCGGTTCCGAGCGAACCGACCATAACATTGTCAAGCAGATTAACAAGGTTGGTTATGCCGTTTTGAATCATAACCGGAATGGCAAAGGAGAGAACCTTTTTATAAAAGCTCCTATCGCCAATCAAGCCTTTAATTTTCATTGCGAATTACTCCGAAAGCATATTTTTAAGTCCGTCCTCGTCTATTACAGGCACACCAAGCTCCTTTGCCTTAGTGAGCTTAGAGCCCGCCTCATCGCCTGCAACGACGTATGAAGTTTTCTTCGAAACCGAGGAAGAAACCTTTCCGCCAAATCTCTTAATAAGCTCGCTTGCTTCATCTCTCGTCATCGTCGGCAGGGTTCCCGTAAGAACGAAGGTGAGACCTGCTAAGTTTTCCGCCTTCGGCTCTGCCTTAGACTCGCAAACGACTCCTGCCGCGCGAAGCCTGTCGCAAAGCGAGCGCGTTTTTTCATCGACAAAGAACTCAACGAGAGCTCTTGCGGTCACCTCGCCTATATCGTTTATCGAAGCGAAATCCTCAAAGCTCGCGTCAAAACAAGCGTCAAGAGTTTTCATTCTACCCGCAATTTCCTCTGCCGCAACCTCGCCGACCTGGCGTACGCCGAGCGCGTACAAAAGCCGTTCAAGTCCGGACTGCTTCGATTTTTCTATCGAAAGCACTAGATTTTCTGCACTTTTCTTGCCCATTCTGTCAAGAGTTTCTATATCCTCTGCCTTAAGATAATATAAATCGGCTATATCCGAAATTTTATTATTTGACAAAAGCAACTCAACCACCTGAGGTCCGAGCCCCTCAATATTCATAGCGCCCTTTGAAGCAAAATGAACGATGCCGCGCGCCATTTGAGCGGGACAGCCTGGATACACGCATCTTACGGCCGCGCCGTCGCCCGAATCGTCGCGAACTACGGGATGATTGCAAGACGGACACACGGTGGGCATTTCAAATATCTTTTCGGTGCCGTCGCGCTCCGACTTAACGCTTTCAAGAATTTCAGGAATAATCTCGCCCGCCTTGCGAACTATGACCGTATCACCGATTCTGATATCTCTCTCGGTTATAAAATTCAGATTATGAAGAGTCGCCCTAGAAACCGTAGTTCCCGCAAGTCTTACAGGCTCAAGATTTGCCGTAGGAGTCAAAACGCCGGTTCTTCCGACCTGAATATCTATTGATAAAAGCTTGGTTTTCTTTTCTTCGGGCGGATACTTATACGCAACCGCCCACTTAGGCGTGCTAGTTCCCTCTCCGATTCTTACCCTTTCCTTAAGGTCGTTTACCTTGATAACGGCGCCGTCCATATCAAACGCCAATTCCGGACGGACTTCGCCAAGAAAAGCAACCTGCTCTCTTATTGCATCGAAGCCAACAAGTGTTTTTCTTTCCGGAAGAACCACGAAGCCAAGCTCGGCGAGTCTATCAAGCGATTCAGAATGTGTCAAGCAATCTCTTCCGTCCTGATAAAGCGAGCCTTCCTGTAAATTAAACACGAAAATTTCAAGTCTTCTTGCTGCTGCAATTTTAGGGTCAAGCTGACGAAGCGAGCCTGCTGCGGCGTTTCTTGGGTTAGCAAAAAGACTTCCCCCCTCAGCCTCGCGAGCCGCGTTAAGCTCCGCAAACACAGAGCGCGGCATATAAACCTCTCCCCTGACACAAAGATAAGGAAGCGGCTCACTCAGCTTCAATGGAATTGAGCGAACGGTTCTGAGATTTTCGGTCACGTCCTCGCCGACGGTACCGTCCCCCCTTGTTGCACCCTTAACGAAAATGCCGTCGCGGTATATGAGCGATACAGAAAGACCGTCGATTTTCGGCTCAACCGAATACTCCGTATTCTCCCCCGAAATTCCGTTAACGCGCGAGATGAAATCCGAAAGCTCATCGTATGAAAAGACGTCGGTAAGGCTGCCCATACGCACGCTGTGAGTAAACTTCTCAAACTTATCAAGCGCGCGTCCGCCGACTCTTTTCGTAGGCGAGGCGGCAGAATCAAGCTCGGGAAACTTCTCCTCAAGCTCCGAAAGCTCTCTGAACATCGCGTCATATTCGTAGTCGGAAATCTCGGGTGCATCGCACTCATAATAAAGCTTCGAGTTATACTCTATCTTTTCTCTGAGAAATTCAATTCTTTTTTCAGCATCTTCTCTTAACATAAAATACTCCGCATAAAGAATAAATAATATATTTATTTTATCATTTAAAATATATTTTGTCAATCTTGAATTGATAAATACAACCGATTATAAATAAAAAACGGCCATTTTTCGCCGATGTATAACGTCGGGAGAAATAACCGTTTTTATTTTAGCCTTCAATAAGCTTTTCAAGTGCCGCGAGCTTAACCGCAACCACAAGAATTTTCGTTGCAAGGTCGACCTCTTCATCGGTCGGATAGGTGGGAGCAATTCTGAGGTTCTTGTCCTCGGGGTCAACTCCGTACGGGAAGGTAGCTCCAACGCCGGTAAGCGTTACTCCCGCATCCTGCATAAGCGAATAAACTCTTTTTGCTGTTCCGGGCATAACGTCAAGAGAAACGAAATATCCGCCCTTTGGCTTCGTCCACTCGGCAATTCCGAGTCCTTCGAGAGCATCAAGATTTTTAAGCGTAATGTCGAATTTCTTGCCTATAAATTTCGCAAGTATCATCATATGCTCATGAACTGCCGCCGCATCCTTGAAATACGCGGTATGGCGAAGCTGGTTAAGCTTATCGTAGCCTATCGTCTGAACACTGAGAAACTGAGATATCTGCTTAAGGTTCGCGGGAGATGCCGCCATAAGCGCTACGCCGCCGCCGGGGAAGGTAATTTTTGAGGTTGAGGAGAAATAAAAAATTCTGTCAAGGTTACCGTGCTTCTCTGCCTCGGCAAATATATCAAGAAGCTCGTCGCCCTCTTCGCCAAGGTCGTGCACCGCATACGCGTTATCCCATATAATACGGAAGTCGGGCGCCGCACACTCCATTTTGGCAAGACGGCGAACCGTTTCATCGGAATAGGTATTGCCAGTAGGGTTTGAATACTTCGGAACACACCACATACCCTTGACCTTAGGGTCTTTAACAAGTTTTTCAACCTCGTCCATATCGGGACCGGTAGGAGTCATTTTTACAGTAAGAAGCTCAAATCCCATAACCTCGGTCATCTTGAAATGTCTGTCATATCCGGGGGCAACGCAAATCCATTTTATCCCCTCCTCGCGACACCAAGGGCGCGGAGAGCCAAGAACGCCGAAAAGCATAGCTCTTGTAAGAGTATCGTACATAAGCTGAAGCGAGGAGTTGCCGCCGACGGCAATATATTCCTCCTTAAGCCCGAGCATTTCAGCAAAGAGCTTTTTCATCTCGGGAATTCCGTCAAGTACCCCGTAATTACGGCAGTCAATACCGTTTATTGAAAAACACTTCTCGCGCGGTCTTGCCTCCGAGAGAAGCGGAAGACTTATGTCAAGTTGGTCAGAATTCGGCTTTCCTCTTGAAAGGTCGAGTCTGAGTCCTTTTGATTTATATTCGTTGTACTCGGAAAGAAGAGATTCGTAAAGAGATTTCTTCTCTTCCTTCGTCATTGATTGATAATTCATTTTTAAACACCTTTTTCGTCTTTTTTGAATGTTGAAAGCTCAAAAAATTCATTTTTGACACTTTTTACTACTACATTATAGTATATTATGAAATTTATTTCAAGTGATTTTGCAAAAAAAGTTGAAAAGAAACATTTTTTCAGTATTTTGCACTAAAACGGCTTTTTGTATGCCTTTATTTTGTAAGGTATATCTTGACAAAATAATAAATTTAGTATATAATTTATGCTGTGAATTTATCTTTGAAAGGATTATTATAAATGGCTGACAACGGAAAAAAGCTGGTTGAGCAGATTACGTCTATGGATGAGGACTTCGCCAAATGGTACACTGACATAGTGAAAAAAGCCGACCTTATCGATTATTCAAGCGTAAAGGGTTGCATGATCATACGTCCCTACGGATACGCTATATGGGAAAATATTCAGAAAATTCTTGACACAAGGTTCAAGGAAACCGGTGTTGAAAACGTATATATGCCTATGTTTATTCCCGAATCGCTTCTTACGAAGGAAAAGGAGCACGTTGAGGGATTTGCGCCCGAGGTTGCATGGGTCACTCACGGCGGAAGCGAAAGACTTACGGAAAGGCTTTGCGTGCGTCCCACCTCAGAAACACTTTTCTGCGAGCATTATGCAAACATTATCAAATCCTACCGCGATCTTCCCAAGGTATATAACCAGTGGTGCTCTGTTGTCCGTTGGGAAAAGACGACCCGCCCCTTTCTCCGTTCAAGAGAATTTCTCTGGCAGGAGGGTCACACGATGCACAGAACCGCCGAAGAGGCTGAGGCAAGAACCGTTCAGATGCTCAACGTTTACGCAAACTTCTTTGAAAACGACCTCGCTATGCCCGTAATAAAGGGTCAGAAAACCGACAAGGAAAAGTTTGCGGGCGCAAAAGCAACCTATACGGTTGAGGCGCTTATGCACGACGGAAAGGCTCTTCAGGGCGGAACGTCGCACAACTTCGGCTCGGGCTTTTCCGAGGCGTTCGGAATTCAGTTCCTCGATAACGACAATACTCTTAAATATTGCCACCAGACCTCTTGGGGCGTTTCAACGCGTATAATAGGCGGTATCATTATGACCCACGGTGACGATTCGGGACTTGTTTTGCCTCCGTCGGTTGCTCCCATTCAGGTAGTCGTTATCCCCGTCCAGCAACACAAGGATGGCGTTCTTGACGCCGCATACAAAATAAGCGATACTCTTAAGTCAGCAGGTATTCGCGTAAAGGTTGACGACTCTGAGCAGTCACCCGGTTGGAAATTTGCCGAGTATGAAATGAAGGGAGTTCCTCTCCGTATTGAAATCGGACCGCGCGATATTGCAGAAAACCAATGCGTTATAGTTCGCCGCGACAACAGAGAAAAAAGCTTCGTGTCTCTTAATACTCTCACCGAGTCTGTTAAATCGGGACTTGAAAATCTCACTAAGGCTCTCTTTGAAAAGGCTCTTCGCCACAGAGAAGAAAGAACCTATACGGCGCAAACTCTTGAAGAGCTTATTAAGATCGCCAACGAAAAGAACGGCTACATCAAGGCTATGTGGTGCGGTGATCTCGATTGTGAAATGAAGCTTAAGGAAGAAGCAGACGTCTCATCCCGCTGTATGCCGTTTGATTGTGAGTCGGTTGGCGACAAGTGCGTTTGCTGCGGCCGCGAAGCTAAAAAGCTTGTTTATTGGGGCAAGGCGTACTGATAATTTATCCGCAAACTAAAGAAAGGAGCGCGTAATGAGCCATTATATAACAACTATGCGTGCATCTGACAGTAGCATTGTCAAGCTTGAGTGCCATAATGCGCTTCCCTCCACTGCGGAGCTTGCCAGACAGTATGCAAAAATCGGTTACCCCGACAGATACGTTGTTTTTGCCGAAGGACGAAAAAAAATTGACGACGACGGAAGATTTCACGGTGATATAGAAAAGGGAGTCTTTATTTCCTGCATTCTCAGACCATCAATATTCCCCTCTCAAGCCGCTCTTTTAAGCGCGCTTTCCGCCGTGGCAATGACGACTGCACTCGAAGAACATACGAGCAGCAAGCTCGGCATAGGCTGGGTCAGCAATATTTATTGCGACGGCCGTCAAATCGGTGACGTAAAAATAGAAGGAAAGCTTGATAGCTTCACCTCCTACGAATATCTTATTGTAAGCTTTTCCGCCGTGCTCAGCCAAGACCGTTTTCCCCCAAGGCTCACAGATATAATCCGCAAGGTCTTCGAGACCGATAATTCTTCGGTCTACGTTATTATTGCCAAAAATATACTGAACAGCTTTTTTCCTCTCTATTCAAATATGAAAAGCTCTGCAAAATTTATGGACGTTTACAGGAAAAAGTTTATTTTGCGAGGCCACAAGATCAAGTATATTAACGGAGATAAAAAACAGGCTTGCAAGGTCCTCGGTATCGATGAGGAAAGCGGCTCGTTGATAGTTGAGGACGCTCACAAAAACGTTCTGACTATTTCAACGCCAAACAAGGTAATTATTCCAAAAAAAATATCTAAATCATAATTTAAAATTTAAAGGGACCGTCTTTGATTCAAGCTCAGACAGTCCCTTTTAATATTTGTCCTCCCTTGTCATATTTAATGCCCCACCTGCATAAAGTGATTTGAATACAATCAAGAAAGGTACGGTCAAGAAAATGGCAGACAACTCTATATATACCGATATAGCAAAAAGAACAGGGGGAGACATTTACATCGGCGTTGTCGGCCCCGTGAGGACGGGAAAATCAACGTTTATACAAAAATTTTTGGAATCACTGGTAATTCCGAACATCGAAAATGAATTTGACAAAGCCAGAACCGTTGACGAAATTCCCCAGAGTGCATCAGGAAAAACGATAATGACAACCGAGCCGAAATTTATCCCCGACGAATCAGTGAAAATCAAAGTCGGTGAAGATACCGTTTTGAACGTCAAAATGATAGACTGCGTAGGCTACGTGGTTGACGGAGCAATCGGCGGAGAGGAAAACGGTGAGGCAAGAATGGTTATGACGCCGTGGTTCGATGAAAGCATTCCCTTTGCAAAGGCTGCAGAAATCGGAACGCAAAAGGTAATAGGAGAACATTCAACCATCGCCGTGCTCGTAACGACGGACGGAAGCATCAGCGATATTCCGCGTGAAAGCTACGTAGAAGCGGAGGAGCGCGTCGTCAAAGAGCTTACGGATGCAAAAAAGCCCTTTGCAATAGTTTTAAATTCAAAAAACCCCGATTCCGAAGAATCTCACGCGCTTGCTGTCAGCCTTGAGGAAAAATACGGTGTTCCGGTAGCTTTGATCAACTGCACTGAAATAAACGCAGAGGATATACGCGAAATACTCGGACTTACGCTCTCTCAGTTCCCTATCAGAAAAATGTGCTTTAAATTACCTGAATGGACCGAGGTTTTGCCCGAGGAGCATAGAATACACACCTCGGTTTTGGAAAAAATAAACAGCTTTTCTTCTTCCGTTGCAAAGCTCGGCGATATTGAATCGGCGCTTTTGGATTGCGACGGCATAGAAAGAGTATGCGTAAACGCAGGCGACGGAACAGCGGAATTTCTTGTTCCGTTTTCTAAGGAAGAATATTATCGGGTAATGAGTGAGCTGGCAGGACTTGATATAAGCGATGAGCGCGGTTTGCTTGCAACCGTATCCCGTCTTGGAAAGGTTGAGCGAGAATACAAAAAAATAGAGGATGCCCTGCGAGATGCTAACGAAAAGGGATACGGAATAGTAATGCCGAATTCCGACGAGCTCGTTCTTGAAGAACCAACGCTTACGAAGCAAAACGGCACTTGGGGTGTCAAGGTATCTGCCAAAGCAGAGGCAATACATATGATAAAGACAGGTATAAAAACCGAGCTATGTCCCGTAGTCGGAACCGAAGAGCAAACCGAAGAAGTTGTAAAATATCTTCTTGACGAATTTGAAGAGGACCCGCGGCGCGTTTGGGAATCAAACATGTTCGGCAAGTCGCTTTACGACCTTGTCAACGACGGAATGAACGCCAAACTCGTTAACATCCCCGATGATGCGCGAGAAAAGCTCGGTGAAACGCTTGAAAAGGTAATAAATGAGGGCGCAAACGGACTTATTTGCATCCTTCTGTAAATATAAAAGCAGAAAGAATTCCATTTAACCATACATACGGATTTCTTTCTGCTTTTTTTATCTGATAATTTTTTTTAAAAATTCGACGAATTCAATCTCAGCTTCTTCCAAAGTTTTTTCGTTAACAAAGTAAAAATCATACATATAATTTTCTACTCCGTCGTCTGATGCATTTCCGTATTTTTCGTTTGACATACGTTTCCCGCCGCGAATAAGCATAGTTTTTGCAGCCCCGCACGTTGCATCAACGAATTTCTTTATTTCCTCAGGCTCTCTTATATGCACGAACATTATTTCCTCATCCGAGAGAAGAAAATCGTCGTATTGCCGCTTTGCCCAAGCCGTTGGGTAATCGTTATATTCTATACATAAAGCCTTAAGATCCGAAAGAAATTTTCTTGCTTTATTATCCTTTGTTCCGTCCCATCCGCAAAGTGCGGCAATTTCTTTTATCGGTGTGATTGAGGATATATTTTTTATTTTAAAATACTTTGCGGCGATATCGCAGAGAGTATCCTTTCCAACGCCTCCCGCTCCGTTAATAACGAAGGTTATCTTATTCATTCTTATCTCCTCACTGTTTGATAAAAATATAATAACATAATTTAATTTATATGTCAATAATACTATTTACTTTTAATAATTTTTATGTTAAAATATATTTGAAAAAAATAATGCGAGGAACGTATGAAAAAACTTTACGCAACACTTCCCACAGGCGAAGAAATATATTTATATACAATTAAAGGCACAAATACCACGGCAGAAATCATAACGTACGGTGCGACGCTTCGCTCGTTAATTATTGACGGAGTTGACGTAGCCGGCGGCTTCGACGGAATTGAAGGATATCTTACAAACCCCGGCAACGTGGGCGGAACGATAGGCAGAGTTTCAAACAGAATCGAAAACGCAATCTTTGTAATGGACGGAGCAAAATACGAACTTAAGAAAAACAACGGTAACCACTGTCTGCACGGCGGCTTTGATTTTAATCACAGAATCTGGAACGTCGAAGAATACTCGGAGAATTCCGTTACTCTTACGCATCTTTCAAAGAGCGGAGATTGCGGCTTTCCCGCAAATCTTTCCGTTTCGGTAAGCTATACCCTCCTCGGTGACGATTTAATCATAGACTACAAGGCAATCCCAGATTCAAAAACACCTATTGCCCTTACGAATCACGCATATTTTAATCTTGACGGATTCGGCGGTGACGTAAAACGGCACAAGCTGACGGTTTACTCGGACAGCTACACCGAGGTTGACGAAAACCTTATTCCAAGCGGCAACCGCCCCTCTGTCAACGGAACAGTTTTCGATTTCAGAAAACCAACGGAAATCGGTCTTGGACTTGAGACGAAAGGATTTCACGGATACGACCACAATTTTATAATTACTCACAAAGAGTTTAAAAAATTCGGTGACAAACTTCTTGGTCTTTCAGCAGTTCTTGAAAACGACTTACTGAAGCTTTCGGTCTATTCCGACCAACCGGGACTTCAAGTATATACGGGAAACGGTCTTAACAGTAAAAACCCCGATTTTAAAGGCGGCGTTACGGCAATAAAATACGGTGGCATATGCCTTGAAACACAGACCGAGCCAAACTGTGTAAATCACGGAATTGGTTTTTACAACGAAGGTGATATATATACGCATACCTGCGTATATTCGCTTGAAAGAAAGGATTTAAAATGAAAATAAGGATGCTCGGCACGGGATACGGCGAATGTAAGACGAGAAAAAAATCATCAAAGGATTTCAGACGCCGCGGCGGTGTGCTTATTGATGAAAAAATTCTTATTGACGCGCCTGAGGATATTTTTGAGGTAGCTGAGGACCTTGGATTTTCCGATATGTTCGACAAGGTCTGTGAGGTTATTATTTCGCACTCACATCCATCGCATTTTTCTGTTGCAACTATTGAAAAGCTATCCAAGAAGAACAACGTCCGCGTATATGCCACGGGGAAGGTTCTTGATCTCATTCCGGATACGCCATATATTGAAAAGATTAAGCTTTCAACCTCTCTTCCGATGGAAATAGGCGAATACAAGCTCTATTCTCTCGCGGCAAACCACGCAACCGACATAAAGGGGGAAATGTGCCTTAACTTCGTTCTTTCTCGTGATAAATCTCTTTTATACGCCGTTGACGGCGGCGGAATAAGCTTTTCCGCGTGGAAAACCTTATCACAGCTTAAAATAGATGCCGTTATAGCCGAATGCGCGCTCGAGGCGGCCGAAACTTCGTTCGCCACAACCTATCATAACAATTCCCTATCAGCAAAAACTCTGCGCGATATTCTTATAAGCGGAGAAATTTGTACGGAAAGCTCAAAATTCGTTTTGACGCATATACCAACCGACAGAAAGCGCTCGGTTCACGACGATCTTGCCTTGTCGGTGCGCGCGTATGGCATGTCGGTAGCTTACGACGGTTATTTTTTCAGCGTATAAAAAGCTCTTGACAAAGCAAACTTTTTAGTATATAATGTATAAGAAAGCTATGACAAGAGCAAGTAGCAGCGGACACGAGCTTACAGAAAGTTGCCGTTTGATGAGAGGCGCAGGTTTCACCGTTTGCGAATACGTCTTTGAGTGTGTACCGAATTACAGTAGGCTACAACGGTCAGCGCCCGTTACAGCGCAAGCCGAGATCGGCTGTGAGATATATTTTGCAAAAAATATATGAATCAAGGTGGTAACACGTTTATAACGTCCTTGGGGATTCCCAAGGACTTTTTTATTTAAGTATGATAAAATGAAAGGACATATAAACTATGAAAATTTATGAAGAGCTTGTTGCTCGCGGACTTATCGCGCAGGTGACCGATGAAAGTGAAATACGCGAGCTTATCAACAATGGAAAAGCTACATTTTACATTGGCTTTGACCCGACGGCAGACAGTCTGCACGTTGGTCACTTTATGGCACTCTGCCTGATGAAAAGGCTTCAGATGGCGGGCAATAAACCCGTAGTTCTTATCGGCGGCGGTACGGCTATGATTGGCGACCCTTCGGGAAGAACCGATATGCGCCAGATGATGACTGCCGAAACCATTCGCCATAACTGTGACTGCTTTAAGGTTCAGATGGAAAGATTCATCGACTTTGGCGAGGGCAAGGCGATAATGGTAAACAATGCCGATTGGCTTCTCGGTCTTAACTACATAGAGGTGCTTCGCGATGTTGGCGCATGCTTCTCAGTTAACAGAATGCTTTCCGCGGAATGCTATAAGCAGAGAATGGAAAAAGGACTTTCCTTCCTTGAATTCAACTATATGATTATGCAGTCGTACGACTTCTATCACCTCTATAAAGAGTACGGCTGTAATATGCAGTTCGGCGGAGACGATCAGTGGTCTAATATGCTCGGCGGAACAGAGCTTATCAGAAGGAAGCTTGGCAAAGACGCTTTTGCTATGACTATTACTCTGCTCCTTAATTCCGAGGGCAAGAAAATGGGTAAAACCGCAAGCGGCGCAGTTTGGCTTGACCCCAAGAAAACCAGCCCCTACGATTTCTATCAGTATTGGAGAAACGTTGACGACAAGGACGTTCTTAAATGCATAAGAATGCTCACCTTCCTTCCCCTTGAGGAAATTGACAAAATGGACTCTTGGGAGGGAGCGCAGCTTAACGAAGCCAAGGATATCCTTGCATACGAGCTTACCTCTCTCGTTCACGGTGAAGAGGAAGCCAAAAAAGCACGCGATGCCGCAAAGGCGCTCTTTGGCGCAGGCGACAGCGCACTGACTCCTTCGGTAGAGGTTGACGAAGCTTCGCTCGTCGACGGAGCAATCGATGTCAATTCCCTGCTCGTACTCGGCAAAATGGTACCATCCAAATCCGAAGGCAGACGCGCAATTGAGCAAGGCGGTGTTACGCTCGACGGTGATAAGGTCACCGACGTAAGAGCAACCGTTACCAAAAAACAGCTCGCCGCAGGTATTCTTCTTAAGCGCGGTAAAAAGAGCTTTAATAAATTCGTGCTAAAATAATTTCAAAACCAATCAAATAAATATTCAATAGGACGGGCAAATAAATTGCCCGTCCTAAATTTATACGTTATAATAGTTGTAAATTCTGATATTTTTGCCAACGGGCTTACCCTTGGCAAAAGGCGCGGAAAAACAATACTGCAATCCTGCCTCTCTCGGAATTCTGGTTGAAAAACCGAATTTATCGGCTTCTTCTCTGCTATTAAAAACTCCGAGAATAGATTCGTTTTCACCTTTCATAAGTGCTACTGCATATTTTAATTTCATATTTTCTACTTCCTTTCTGTTTGTCGGTTTTACCGTCTGACAATATTATAAAACCATATATGTCCAATAAACAGGACTTCAAACAGAAAATGAGAATTTATTTTAAAAATTTAATTTAACATATTTTTTGATATATTTTTTGATATATTTTCAAAAAAGCTATTGACAAAAGAGTTTAAATATGATATCATATTTAGGCGTGATTGATATGCCCCTGTAGCTCAGCCGGTAGAGCACTTGACTTTTAATCAAGGTGTCCGGGATTCGAATTCCCGCAGGAGCACCAAACAAAAAGAGCACCCTTGCGGTGCTCTTTTTGTTTGGTGCTCTTTTGGTTGCGCCAAATATCGTTTCGTGCAAAGCACGAAAGGGATTCGATTCCTTGCGCCGTCGGTTTCGCCCAGCGAAACATCCTAGCTCCGTCTTACAACTCTGCCTACGGATTTAACGCTCTTTTTCCACGGAGCAAAATTCCCGCTTTTCCTGCACCCTTGCGGTGCTCTCTTTGCATAGAAACAATTCCCTTTTTCTCATCCTCAAGCTCGAGTTTTTCTTTTGCGCCAAATCGCAAGATAAACGAATACGGCAACCAAAGGAAACAGCATCCCCGCCAGCATACCAGCCTTCATTCCAAGCTGCTCGGGGGTCATTGCCATATCTGCCGCAAATCTTATTGCCGATTCATTTGAAATAACGGCATCGGTGATAACACCCACAAGCTGAGGACCAACCGATGCGCCCAAATCTCCGCCGGCAGCCATTAATGCATATATGAACACACCGCCGCTTGAAAAGCGCTCGGATGCTACGATCAACTCACCCGGCCAAAGCATTGAAACGCAAAAACCGGTAGCCGCACAAGCAAGAAGTCCCACTATTGCAATATTTGAAACAGCGGCAACAAAATAACATACCGTTGCGCCTATCGCACCGAAAAATAAAACTCTATCAACGTTTTTGCCAACTTTAGAATAAAGCGTTCGACCAAGACCAAGCATTAACGCAAACAAAGCTACGCCGAAAATATCTCCCCATATTTTAGGAATTTGTAATGCCCCCTCAAGATATCCTGAGCACCACTGTGCCATTGTGCATTCAGCCGAACCGCCAAGAAACATAGCAAACGCGCAAAGCCAAATTCCGCCGTTTTTCAACATTTTCAAAGCTCCGAACGTTCTTTCGGGTGTTTTAACGGTTGGTATTTCTGTTTTAGAATAGAGGATACACGCCGCCAAAGGAATTAAAGTAAAGAAGATAGTAAGCCATTGCCATTTTTTCGCACCGAAATAATACAGAAAAAGTGTCGCAACGATAACAACGGCAACAACGCCCCAGGCATAAACAGAATGAAGCTTACTCATTTCTCTGTCAGGATCTTCAGCCGGAAGCTCAGCAATTATCGGGCTTATCAAAACCTCCGCAAGTCCGCCCGAGGCCGAAAAAACAAGAGTTCCAATCACAAAACCGATATAAACAAATCCATCAGGTAAAACCCAAGGAGCAGCGGCAAATATCAAAAGTCCTATCACAGTAAGAACAGGTGTCATCTTCACCGATGCGGGTATATTAAACCTATGAGAAAAAAAGGAAAAAATTAAATCAACGGCAAGCTGAGTGCAGAAATTAATTAAAACCAAAAGCCCGAGAAGCGAATAGGAAATTCCATAAAGATTTCTGAAAGTCAAAAACAATAGCGGAGAAAAATTGGCAATTATTGCCATCGCTATGTTTGTTGAATAACATGCGTACTTTATTCTATTATATTTATTAGACATAATCCCTCTTTAAAGTTTTTTACGCATGAATTCTATCATATTTTGACGATAAAATCAATAGACGAAGCAATCGAAAAAACTTTTTTTTGAAAAATCCGTTAAAAATATCAAATTCGCTATTGCATTTTTAAATTAAATATGGTATACTATTATGGCTTTAATAATTTTAGAGCAACAACCTAAAAATGTATATAGTTGCGTCACAGAGTTATTTCGCTTATGCGAAGATATCCGCACCCTGCGCCTGACAAGCGAGCTTGTCGATCTTCGGGTGGGATAT
>SVRU01000099.1 GCA_015064665.1 Oscillospiraceae bacterium | reverse complement strand
AATGCATTTATATGCAGACTTGGCTGTGATATAATTAAATTGTCAGATCCGGACGGATGTTGATAAAATGAATAAAAAAGGAGATGTAATAATGGATAAAAGGATGTATTATCATTCAAGATGTATCCCGTTTGAGTCTTTGCGAATGGACACGAGCATGGCGCAACAGTGCTATGAAAATATGCTGACGAGAACGCTTACCGATGAATGCCTTCCGAAGCTTAAAGATTACGGAATAGAAATAGTCGAGCTTCGCTGTGTCTGGGCAGAAATTGAAAGAGAAAAAGAGGTTTTTGATCTTTCAAGAGTTAAAAACGATATAAAAATACTCAAGGAAAACGGTATCGGCGTGGGTATCTTTCCGTGGTTTCAATATCCTCCTGCATGGGTTAAGGATATCACTATGTTGAAATGCGCCGTTCACGGTATTGAAAACACAGTTATGAGCCTTTGGGATGAAAAAACGCTGGAGGCTTACGACAGACTTTACGGAATGCTCAAAAGTGAGCTGGGAGACGATATTGACTTTATCTACGCGGGAATCTACGGGGATTACGGCGAGGTTTGTACGGTTGATGAAAACCATCATTACCACTTTATGAGCAAGGAAAATCACAATTGCTTATGGTGTGGGGATGAGCTTGCAAGACGTGACTACAAGAATCATCTTCAGAACAAATACGGAACGATAGAAAATTTGAACGAGGCGTGGGGAACGGCTGTAGGATCCTTTGATGACGAATTGATTACTATCGAGGGAAACGTTACAATGAAGCTGGATTTTTCAAGATGGTACGCGAATGCGCTTCTTGAATTTACCGACAAGGTTTGCGCAATTATCAGAAAGCATTTTCCCGACGCAAGAATAGGACTTCCTATCGGACAGCCCGACGAGCATCTTGAAGCCCAGACGATAAAAAGTCAGTCTGCTAAGATCGCTGCAAAACACAATATGTACGCAAGATGGACGGGACTTATTTACAGAGGCAGCTTTGCGAGAAATCACATACTTACAAGAAGGGTTTCCACGGCGGCAAAATTCTACGGAGCAAGGTTTGGCATTGAAGCGGCATTGATCCTTAATAAGGAAACGGCTTTTGACGCGATTTATGAAACTGCTTCCAACAACGCGACGCTTTTGCACAATGATCCCGGAAACATTATACGCGCGGAAGAGATCTATAACCAGTTCAAAAAAATGGATATTGAGGCACCCTTTACGTCTGACCTTGCGGTATTCTACCCCGTAGAGGCTGAGCAGTGCAAAATGCTTGATGTCAACGCTTTTTACGAAGAAATGGGCTTTTTCAGAAAAAGACGCGACTATGAAATCGCGGATAGCTATATGATAAAGGATGGTTATCTTAAAACCGTAAAAAAGCTGTTGTTGGCGAAAAACACAATAATTACAAAGGACACGCTGTCGGATATTGAAGATTTTATAAAGGATGGCGGAATCTGCTACGTTGTGGAAGGCTTTGAACCCACTGTGCTTGAAACAGGAGAAAAGGTGACGATAGGCGAAAAAATTGAAGGTTATGATTTCTTTGGAGAAGAAAAGGAAGTTTTCTATACCGACCACGGAAGCTATATTACAGAGTACGTCCCACACGAGGGCATAATCAATCATATAGATAAAAGAGACGGAGGATTACTGCTATGAGTTTTATGTTTCATCCCTATCCTTATGCCGATCCTTCGGCTGTAAATAAAATTGAAGTTCCCGAATCGGTGAAGAAAGAATTGACCTCGGGGATTCTGAACGTTGCCAAAAAGATCTCCGCTCTTTTTGACGGTGGAGTGAAGTCAATAGGTATTGATGCCTATCCCGGCGCGGAATACGAAACGCTTGTGAACGTTCTTAAGCAACAGTTGGCGACTAAAAACGTAGAGTTTGTTGATGCGACCGACGTATTACTTCCTTCCGACGTCATTACCGCAAAGGTAAAGCCTTATCTGCCCGAGGACAGAGAGGTTGACCCTGTGCTTTTGTACGGAAGACGCTATACGGAAGGCTACAGGGGTTTGCAGGATGCCGAAAAGATTGCTGAATTAAATGAAAAAATAAAAAACGCAAAGCGTATTATCGTTTACGGCAAGGGGGCTCTTTCCGAGGCTCTTCAGGATGCTTTTGATATAAGAATCTGGATGGACGTTACACCGAGGACCGCTGTTTTGAATTGTAAAAACGGAAAAAACAGAAATATCGGTTTAACCGAAGAGCTTCCGTATGCGCTTATGATGCGTCGGAATTATTACGTGGACTTTGAGACTGCAATGGAACAGCGGTGGAAAATGATGAGATCACGTAAAATTGATTATTATATTTCAGCAGATATACCCGAAAAGATGCAGATGCTTTCGTTTTCCGCGTTGCTTGACTTGTTCAGAGAGTTAAACCGCAGACCCTTCAGATGCCGTCCCGTATATCTTGAAGGCGTTTGGGGCGGATACTACGTCCACAGGCTCAGAAATCTGCCTCCGGAAATGAAAAACTGCGCATGGGTATTCGATATGATCCCCCTTGAGGTCTCTCTGGCTGCAAAACTCGGTGACGGTGAGTTTGAGGTTCCTTTCTTTACGTTCGTTCAGGCAATGGGAGAAGAGCTTCTCGGACACAAGGCGTTCACCGAATTCGGCGGATATTTCCCTATAAGATTTAATTACGATGATACCTTCCATTCCTCGGGAAATATGTCGATTCAATGTCATCCGGGCGAAGAGTACGTTGTATCAAACCACGGTGAATTTGGCAGACAGGACGAGAGCTATTATGTTGTTATAGCAGACCAGGGCGCAAAAACCTATCTCGGCTTTAACGAGCCCGATAGCTGCGAGAAATTCTTTGAAGAAGCTGAAAGGGTTGAAAAAACTCATGAGCTGATGGACTATGAAAAGTACGTCAATGCAGTTCCGTCTATCCCGGGTACACAGGTAATGATCCCCGCGGGAACGATTCACGCATCGGGCAGAAATCAGGTCATTTTGGAGATCGGAAGCCTTACCGTCGGCTCTTATACGTACAAGCTTTACGACTATCAGAGACTTGATATTACAACCGGTTTGCCTCGTCCGATCCATCTGAAAATGGGCAGAGACGTTATTCGCGGAGAGCGTGATAAGGAATGGGTAAAGAACAATCTGGTCAACCACGGCGGACTCGTTCGTGAGGGTGACGGCTTCAGAGAAATCGTCGTCGGTGAACACGAGCTGCTTTATTTCTCTTTGAGAAACCTTATATTTGAAAGAGAAATTACAGACAATACAAACGGTCTTTTCCACGTTCTTGCTCTCGTTAACGGTGAAAAGGTAAGAGTTGAATCAATAAATGATCCTACGCTTTATTACGATATGAACTATCTTGATATGGCGGTCATTCCTGCAAGCTTTGGCGAGTATAGAATTAAAAATTTGGGTGTTGGAACGGTTACCGTTCATAAAACTCATTTGAAAAATTGACTATGAGCGTATTGGCTTTAGACATAGGCGGAACAGCCGTCAAATACGGCTGTTTCGGTGAGGAAACCGAGTTTGGAGAATTCTCGGTTAAAGACAGTGACGGAATTGAACATCTTCCTGAAAAAATCCTTGGATTTATTTCAAAATATAATGCCGATCGTGTCGGAATATCCGTTCCGGGACCGTTCGATTTTTCGTCGGGAACGGGTCTTATGGAGCACAAATTAAAATCATTGTATAAAATCAGCCTGAAGGAAATGATAGAAAAACGGTTTCCTTATACTGAGCTTTTCTTTATTCACGATGCCACAGCGTTTATTTTGGGCGGTATTTACAGCGGTTCGATTCTTTCGAATGAAAACGTATCGGGAGTTATGCTTGGTACAGGGCTTGGGTACGTTCATTTTGCGGACGGAAGGGTAGAGGTGAACAAGAATAAAACACCGCTAAAGCCCTTGTGGAATAAGCCCTATAAGGACGGAATCGCTGAAAACTACGTTTCCGCAACGGCAATTATAAATAAGGCTCGCGCAAAGGGATATTTGTTCGACGGCGTCAGAGAAATCGCAACGGCGGCGAGAGAGGGAACCCGAGAGCTTGCAGAGATTTTTCTTGAAACGGGTGAGCAGCTTGGAGAGCTGGTAATATCCAAGCAAAAAGAGGACGGCTTTGATAAGCTTTTTATTGGCGGACAAGTGTCAAGGGCGTGGGATCTGATGAAGCCGGGCTTTGAAACGATATGTCCGATCTCTTATGTTCTGTCGGAAGATCCCTCCAAGTGTCCGATATGGGGCATAAAATACTGCGCCGAAAGGGGCATGGACGGCATTTATAAAGAAGGTAAAGAATACTGATAATTACCGCGGATAAATGCGATGATCCGGAGATTTTATATCCCTATTATATAGTAATTTTCATAATCCCCAACAATCAGATTTTGTTATTTTTCGCAACAAAAGTCAAACAATTTAGCCAAAACATTATCAAAAATGTTAAAAACTGCTTGTTTTTGTCATTGATTTAAGGGCGCATATGTGATAATATTATTTTGCGGGATTGAGAATTCCCTAATCAACTTATCGATTCTATCGGAAGGACGGTTTTTATTATGAACTTTGATTTTAAAGGTAAAGAACGATGAAAAAAATACTGATAATTACCGCGGATAAATGTGATGATTCGGAGATTTTATATCCCTATTACAGAGTAATAGAGGAGGGCTTTGTTCCTACGGTTGCGTCCTTTGAAAGAAGGGCTGTGACTGCCAAATATCATTTTTCTGTAATGGCTGATATTGCTGTCGATGAAATTGACGTCTCCGCATATGAAGGACTGATCTTGCCCGGAGGGTCAGCCCCCGAAAAGCTACGTCAGAATCAAACCGTTATTGAAGCGGTTAAGGCATTTGATGCCGATAAAAAGCCAATTGCGGCAATTTGTCACGGGCAACAAATATTGATTTCGGCAGGGGTATTAAAAAACAGAAGGGCAACCTGTTATCCGGGAATTAAAGACGATTTAATAAATGCCGGCGCTGTTTACGTAAACGAACCCGTTGTGGTTTGCGAAAATTTAGTAACGTCTCGCCGTCCCGAGGATCTGCCGTTTTTTATGAGGGAATTTCTTAAGTTAATGGAAGCTCACGATCTCGGAGACGTGTCTGCGGATCGTTGAAAAGGAATCAAGACAAATAGCAAATTCATATAACCATTGTCCTTGACAAGGCGATATCTAAATTGTATAATAAAAATATACAAAACTGTATTTTGTAGGAGGGAATTATGGAAGACAAAAAGAACTTTGCAGAATATTTGACCGATGACAATCTGATCTTCATTGAAAACGAATATATTAAAATCGGCGCAAACATTTCTCTCGGCGGTGCTTTGACATATCTTGCGGAGATTGGCGGAAAGAATATGATCAACAGCTACGATTGGGGCAGACAGGTGCAGATGTCCTTTTACGATCACCCCGTTCCCTTTATGCCTGAGGGATACGATATGGCGGAGAGATGGAAGCATATCGGTTGGAACCCAATTCAGTCGGGCGACGTTTACAAAAACCGCTCCAAGGTGTTGGAATACAGATCCGACGAAAATGAGATCTACGTCAAGTGCATCCCGATGCACTGGCCGCTGAATAATTATCCGGGTGAGTGCACCTTTGAGGTGTGGTACCGCCTTGACGGGTATTGCGTCAACGTGACCTCACGGCTTAATAATAACCGCCCGGATAAGACACAGCATGAGGCAAGATGGCAGGAGCTTCCCGCCGTCTACACCAACGGCGAATGGTATAAGGGTGTTTCTTACGTGGGTAAAAAGCCTTTTACCGATGACGCTCTTACCGAATTAGTGACCAAAAACGACGGTCTCGGTTATCCTTGGCTGCAGTTTTACCCCACAGAAAACTGGTCTGCGCTGGTCAATGATGACAATTACGGTCTCGGAATTTATATTCCCACCACAAGCTTCTCCAAGATTGGCTTCTGGCTTGAGGACAAGAAGGGCTTCGGCGAGGTTCGCGACCGTCAGACGGGCTACGTGGCGCCGTTTGCTCCCGAGGTGCTTGATCACAATATAGTCTACACCTACGATTATTCTCTTATCGTCGGTCAGCTTGACTTCATTCGCGGTAAGGCGTATGAGTTCAATAAGGCCGCGAGCCGCCGCGTCTTCTCATTTGAGCGCGACAGAGATCATTTTTACTACAAGAATATTACCGACGGCGGCTTTCCCACTCTCGGTTGCCTTGATTTTGATTTTATCACCGACAGCGAATTGAAAAGTCCGCCGCTGTTTATTTCCAACGATGAGTGCAAGAAAATAGCTCTTGATGCCGCCCTTGAAGGCGAGATGGTAGGAGAAGTCATTTGTCACCTTTACGAGGGGCTTGACGAGAGACATTGGGGCAAAACGCGCGACTTTATGATTCCGTTTCAGATCATAGGCGATGGCAAAAGAGCAATGCATTATCTTGACGTAAGCTCGGCGCCCGATTCGTTTATCGGTTTTTCACTCAGATTCAAAAACCAAGGACATATAAAGATTTATTCTATCAAAATTTGAAAGGATGAAGATGATGGCAGACAAAAAGAACTTTGCGGAATATTTGACCGATGACAATCTGATCTTCATTGAAAACGAATATATTAAAATCGGCGCAAACCTTTCTCTTGGCGGCGCTTTGACTCACTTGTCCGAAATCGGCGGAAAGAATATGATCAACAGCTACGATTGGGGCAGACAGGTGCAGATGTCCTTCTATGCCAATCCCACACCATTCAATCCCAACGGAACGCTGCCCGATAATTGGAAGTGGTTGGGCTGGAATCCCATACAGTGCGGAGATTGCTACAGAAACCGCTCGAAGATCGTGGATTTCAAGCAGAGCGAAGACGAGCTTTACATCAAATGCATTCCAATGCATTGGCCTCTTAATAATTACCCCGGAGAATGCACCTTTGAGGTGTGGTACCGTCTTGACGGCTACTGTGTCAACGTAACCTCACGACTCAACAACGCTCGCCCCGATACTACTCAGTATGAGGCAAGGCGTCAGGAGATGCCCGCCGTTTACACAAACGGAGAATGGTACAAGGGAGTTTCTTACGTAGGAGACAAGCCCTTCACGGGAGACGACGTCACTGTGCTTTTTGATAAGGGAGACGATAAGGGCTGGCCCACATATCTCTTTTATCCTACAGAGAACTGGTCTGCATTGCTTAACGACGAGGGAAAAGGACTTGGTGTTTACTCGGGCATCAACAACCTTGAAAAGATCGGATTTTATAAAGAAAAGGGTGTCGGCGGCCCCAGAGATACCAACACGGGCTATATCTCTCCGATGTGCTACGAGATCATAGATCACAATATCGTCTACACCTTCGATTATTCTTTGATCGTCGGTGATCTTGACTTTATCAGAGCTACGGCGATAGAAATGGATAAGGGAAAGAAT
>SVRU01000098.1 GCA_015064665.1 Oscillospiraceae bacterium | reverse complement strand
GCCAAGGATTTCTGCTCCAAATTCGTTCGCCCCGAGGTTCTGTTCTCATTAAGAATTCGCTAAAACTACAATTCTGACCGTGTTTTTCGTGTTTTTGTCTTGATTTATTTGAATTCTTAATGAGACACCCCTCACTTATTAAGGGGATAGGGGGATTTGGAGCGAAAATCTTCGTTCTTCGCTCCGAAGGCGTATAAGCATACGTCGAGAGGGCGAAAACGGAGATAGAAAATGACCCGAGTTTAATGGAGAAATTCATAGAATTTCAACCTTATACAGTAATTTCTTAGCTCATTAATTAATTTTTGAGCTTTTTATTTATTTTTCGGTCATTTTTGTTTGCGCCCAAATGCGCCGGACCCTAAAATTATGCTTATTTATTCAAGAGCAACAAGCCTGTCGAAAATGAAGGTGTGCTTTTCGTCAACCCTTTTATTCGCATGCCAGTGGCCTGCGTAATAATGCTTGAAATCCACCCTTTCATCTATAAATTTGCAAAGCTCAAGAAGCTCTTCCGTCCTCGTTCCCTTTCCCTCTTCGTATTTATGAGTAAGAACGTAATCAACCTTATAACCGTACTTTTCAAGATTTGAATAAGCACGGGAAAGCTCCTCTTCGGTCGGAGCCTCCTCTGGCTGCCAGAGTCCAATCTCTTTCCACTTTGCAGAGCTTCGGCATCCGCCGAAAACGAAAAAGCTATTGCCGTCTATTTCATATACGTAACCGCGCTCAAGGTGAACTATATTTTCGGTAAGCCTATGCACCTTGCCGCCGCACCATTCTTCCTCGGGAAAAGAATAGATATATTTAAAGTTCTCGTGATTGCCGTCAAGAAAGGCAATTTTCTTTTCAGACGACAGAAGAAGCTCGTCAAACGCTCGGTTTTCCTCGGTATCTTGAAATTTAAGGCCGACGTCACCGAGTATTATCAAAAGGTCTCCGTCCTTACCCGTGTCAAGATATTTTTGCAAATCTCCAAGCTTTTCACCGCCGTGCAGATCGGATAAAAAGTAAATCATACCCGCTCCCTTATTATTTTAGCCTCTCGGCTTTTGATAAGCTTTATAAAATCCTCTGCTGTTTTAATTTCATATTCCGACACAAGTCCCGTTATGGCAATGTCCTCATCTCTGTGCGCGTCCGAGCCCGCGGTTACGGGCAGATTGAATTTACGAACCGCCTCTTCCGACAGCTCGCTGTTGTCCTCGTGTCTTGGGTTGGAATTGTAAACCTCAATAGCATCAATAAAATCGGGGGTTGGGTATGCCTTTCCGTCGCGGTAAGGATGCGCCTGAACGATGAATATGCCCGCCTCGTGAGCTATTTTCGAAAAGGTTTCAATATCGGTCTTATGTATTTCGGGATTTGCGTCAAGAAATTCTCGCGTTATTCCATAAGCGAGATAATGATTCGGAATGCCGGGGAAGCAAAATTCCGCCCCGGGCAAAACGTTAAGCCCTATTTTATCCCCCTCAGCCTTTGCTCTGTAATATCCGCTGAGGAATATCGCCATTTTATCACTCCACGGAATGTCGCCGTATGAGTCCACGCTGTTTGCTTGAAAATGGTCGGTTATAAATATCGTGCTGTATCCGCGCTCTTTATAGATTTTGACCATTTCCTTTGCCCTTTTATGAGAGCACATACTGACCTCTGAGGTGTGAATATGAGTTTCGGTTTTAAACATAGCTAACCCCTCCCTTGACACTGATATATGTTTATGCTACAATTATAGCATACCGAAATTGCAATTTCAATTGCTGTTTTAAGTAATATTATTGCATTTTTCTACCGAGGGGAAAATGAAAAAAAGATTGGAAATAAAAACCGAATTTGTAACCTATATCGAAGCCTTAACCGAGACCGCCGCCCCAAACGACGACTATGACGAGCACGTGCATCACGACGAGCTTGAAATATACAGCTTTGTTGAGGGGGAGCTGTATTTTTCCTTTGAGGGTGACAGAATCAAGGTGAACGACGGTGACGTCATAATAATATCAAGCGGAAGCCTGCACAGAACGGTAATAAGAACTCCCTGCCGTTATTTCAGAAAAAGACTGCTTATAAAAAATAATTTTTTTGCTTCTATGCCCACAGGCGCGCTTGAATTGCAAAACCGACTTACACAAAAAGGAATAATAGTGTTTAACCGAGAAAAGCTCGCAGACTCAAGCCTTGACGGCGTATTGGCTGAAATTGAAAATTCAATCAAAAAAAGAACGGCATACGATGATTTTTGCGCCATGACGGCACTCGCTTCGTTTCTCATTGAGGCGGAGCGCGCGGGCGGTGAAAGAGAGAAAAGGCGTACTCTTTTCGGTCACAGAGCCGAGGATATCGTAAGGTATATCGACAAAAATATATCCTCGCCGCTTGACTATAATTCAATAGCAAGCGAATTTCACATCTCAACGAAAAATCTCTATAAAATATTCAAATCCGAAACGGGATTTACTCTGTCAAAATACATACGGATACGAAGAATTATCAAGGCAAAGACACTTCTTAACTCGGGTGCATCACCCTCCCAAGCCGCCGAAAAAGCGGGTTTTTCCGACTATTCCGTCTTTTACAGATGCTTCACCGAGGAGCTTGGAATCCCTCCGTCAAAATACGCCGCAAAGCAAAAAAACTAAAATCTTTCACTAATAATTGAAAACGTCTTTACAAAATCCCAAAACGGTGGTATAATAGTTATGCCAAACTAATCAAATATTGCACAATAGGTATATTTCCTTTTAGAAGAACTATATCTTTTTTCTCATATCCACGTGCAAAGATTGAATTTGATAAAATGCAAATTCCAATTCTTTGTGTGTGGGTTTTACCGGTTTGCAAGGATTAGTTTGGCGACTATCGGAGTTTGCGTTTTTGTGCGTCTGCTTCGGTGGGCGCACTTTTTGTTTTTGGGAGGGATTATGAGAAAGGTTGATAAATTGGGAAGAATAGTCATTCCGCAAGCACTTAGAAAAAAATACGGCTTGACCGAGGGGGCAGCGATAGAATTTATCGATATCGGAGAAGGAATTACGCTAAAGCTCGCTGAGCCGCTGTGCTATATATGCCATAACAAAATTACCGACGACATTAATTTTCCGCTGTGCAAGTCATGCATGAAAAAAATTGCAAAAGATTTGACCAAGAAATAACACACGGGCACTTGCAAAAGTTTCGCAAGTGCCCGTGTGTTATTTCTATCAATTAAAAATTAAAGTAGTTCTTTGCGTTTTCGTAGCAGATACCCTTAACGATTACCTCAAGAGTCTTGTAATCAGCGGGATATTCGCCCTCATCAACCCATTTGCCGATAAGGTTGCAAAGTATTCTTCTGAAATACTCGTGGCGCGGATAGGAAACGAAAGAGCGGCTGTCGGTAAGCATGCCGACGAATCTTGAGAGCATACCGAGATTTGCAAGAGCCTGCATCTGTGCCTCCATGCCGTCGCGCTGGTCGTTAAACCACCAACCCGAGCCGAACTGAATCTTGCCCGGCGTGGGAGCTTTCTGGAAGTTTCCGAGCATAGTTCCGAGAACGTAATTATCCTTGGGGTTAAGCGTATAAAGGATAGTTTTCGGAAGACAGTCGCAAACCTCAAGGCTGTTCATAAATGCCGAGAGAGCTTCTGCGATGCAGAGGTCGTTTATTGAATCAAAGCCCGTATCCGCACCGAGCTTCTCATACATCTTTCTGTTATTGTTACGAAGCGCGCCTATGTGAAGCTGCATCGTCCAACCGAGCTTTGTATATTCCTCTGCGCAAACCTTAAGCATACCGCATTTGAAGGAATCCACCTCCTCCTTGGTAAGCTCCTCGCCTGCCATCTTCTTATTAAATGCTGACACGGGGTCGCCCTCGCCGTAAGGAACGTATTCAAGAGCATGGTCGGAAAGACGGCATCCGTGATCGTTAAAGTAGGCAATTCTCGCTCTCATCCACGCTTCAAGCTCTGCATAGGATTTAACCCCTATCATTTCGATATAGGGAATAAAGGTTTCCTTGTTTATCTCCACCGCCTTGTCGGGACGGAAGGTGGGGAGGATCTTAGTCGGGAAATTACGAAGCTGTTCGTGATACTCAAGTGTATCAGCAGGGTCGTCGGTCGTGCAGACAACCTCAACGTTTGAGCGTTTTATAAGCTCCTGCGCTCTGAACTCATCTTTTGCAAGGCACTCGTTGCACTTGTTCCAAATCATCTCGCACGTATCCTCGGAAAGAGTTTCGTCTATACCGAAATATCTCTTAAGCTCAAGGTGAGTCCAATGATAGAGGGGATTTCCGATAAGCATGGGCATCGTGCGCGCAAACGCCTTGAACTTTTCGTAATCATCGCCCGCGCCCGTGATAAGCTCCTCGTCGATTCCGTTGGTTCTCATCTGACGCCATTTGTAGTGGTCACCGCCGAGGAAAAGGTCGAAAGCATTTTTAAACTGATAGTTCTCTGCTATCATCTTGGGATTAAGATGACAGTGGTAATCGATTATGGGAAGGTCCTTAACCATAGAATAGAGCTTCTTTGCCGCCTTGCCCTTAAGCATAAAATTATCGTTAATAAAACTCATAAGGTAACTCCGTCCTTAAATATTGAAATTTCTCTGTATCCGTTGGCTTCGTTTTTGGTTTCTTCGCCCTCAGCAACCTTGATTATATACTCAAAGAGCTCGTTTGTCAAGGGATTACCCGAAAGAGTGGGGCTGGCATCAAAATCTATCCAACCCGACTTGCGTATTGCAAGGTCGTGATTCGTCGCAATCTTTACCGTGGGAACGGGCGCACCGACGGGAGTTCCTCTGCCAGTGGTGAAAAGAATTATATGCACGCCCGCCGCCATAAGATTTGTTATGGCAACTATATCGTTTCCGGGTCCGTTAAGAAGCGAAAGACCGCATTTTGTAAGTCTGTCGCCGTAATCAAGAACGTCAACGACCTTTGAAAGACCGCCCTTCTGAACGCAACCGAGCGACTTTTCCTCAAGCGTTGTTATACCTCCCTTCTTATTTCCGGGAGAGGGATTTTCGTATATAACCTGATTATGTCTTGTGTAGTAGTCCTTAAAGTCGTTGATAAGAGCAACCGTTTTGTCAAAAACCTCACGGCTCTCGCATCTCTGCATAAGAAGATGCTCTGCTCCAAACATTTCGGGAACCTCTGTAAGAACGCAGCTTCCGCCCATCGCGATAAGCTTATCCGAAAGTCTGCCGACGAGAGGATTGGCGGTTATACCGCTGTATCCGTCGCTTCCGCCGCATTTAAGGCCAAGCTTAAGCTTTGATACCGAAACGGGCACGCGTGTAAACTTTTCTGCCCATTTCTGAAGCTCTTTTACGATTTTCACGCCCTCTTCAACGTCGTCCTCAACGTCCTGAGTGTTAAGAAATTTAACACGGGCAGGGTCATACTCGCCGAGAACCTTTTTAAACACCTCAATATTGTTGTTTTCACAGCCAAGACCGAGAACGAGCACTGCCGCGGCATTCGGATGATTTACCATACCGGAGAGAATCTTCTGCGTTATCCCCTGGTCGTCACCAAGCTGAGAGCAGCCGAAAGGATGCGAAAAATGAAACGCGCCCGTGCGCTCTGCAATCTTTTCGGCAACCTTATTTACGCAACCTACCGTGTTTACGATCCATACGTCGTTGCGGATTCCGACCTCTCCGTTATCCCTTACGTAACCCATAAAGGTCTTATCTGTATCCTCTTTCGGAATATCGTAGAATTTAGGATCGTAGGTATATTCAAGATTTCCCGAAAGATTGGTTTTCGTGTTGTGCGAATGAACGTGCGCTCCCGCCTTGATATCCTCGGTCGCGTGGCCGATTGGATTGCCGTATTTGATAATATTTTCACCCGCTTTGATATCGCGAAGAGCATATTTATGGCCGTCGTCAAGGTTGACGTCAACGTTATCAAGCTTATTTATTAACATACTTTGATACCTCTTCGAAAAGGAAGGAAAGATCCTCGTCCCAAAGCTTTTCATTTGCAAGAATTTCCGCGGCATCCGCATTCTTCATAAATTCAACCACGTCAGCATCATCGTTTGCCATATCGGTCTTATAGAACTCAATAAGCTTTGCAAATGCAAACAGAAGCGTTTCGGGCATTTTGTTATATCTCTTTATGTATTCAAGAATTGACGGAAGAACTCTTACCTTGAATTTGCTTACAGAGTTAAGAGAGATTGCAGAAAGGTAATGCTTGATATAGGGGTTGCCGAATCTCTCAAGAACGCTATTCGCATATGCAAGAAGCTCGTCACGCGGAAGGTCGAGGGTAGGAATAATTTCATCAAATACGCACTTTCTTATATGCTCCTTCATAACCGCATCGTCGATACAGCTCTTAACCGTGTCAAGTCCCGAGAGAAGCGCATAAGCAACGAGCGAGGTATGCGCGCCGTTAAGAATACGAACCTTTCTCGTGCGGTACATCTTAAGCTTATCCTTAGTTACGATTACGTTGAGACCCGCCTTGGAGAAAGGAAGCTCAGCCTCAAGGTCGTAATCGGTTTCAATTACCCAAAGGTGAAAATACTCCGAAGCGTTAAGCATATTGTCATCGTATCCGAGATCAATGTTTTCACCCTTGGGATAGCCCGTATTGATACGGTCAACGAGGGTATTGGTGAATACGTTGTCCTTTTCTATCCACTCGCAGAAGCCCTCTCCGAGATTCCAAAGCTCCGCATACTTAAGAACGCACCTTTTGAGGTTATCTCCGTTTCTGTCGATAAGCTCACAGGGCAGGAATATAAAGCCGGGGAGACCAAGCTCGTATCTCTTTTTTAGAAGAAGAGTAAGCTTTGCGGGGAAGGTTTTCGGGGGAGCATCGGTTATTTTATCCTCGTCGGAGAATACTATTCCCGACTCGGTGGTATTTGAAACGACGAATCTGAAATCGGGATTTTCGGCAAGCGCAAGATATGCGCCAAAATCATCGTAGGGCTTTACGCAACGCGAAATAGAGTTGACGACGGTCGCGTCAACACCCTCAACGCCTCTTATAAGGTGAGTATAGCAGCAATTCTGCGCTTCAAGCATATCGCACATACCCGACTGAATCGGCTGAACGACTACTGCGTTGCCGCAAAACGAGCCGTTATCATTCATTTTTTGGAGCATCCAATCAACGAATCCGCGAAGGAATCCGCCCTCTCCGAACTGTATTACCCTCTCGGGTCTTATAACCTTTTCAAATTTCATAGAAATACACCTTTCCAATATAATTTATTCTAAATATATTTTACATCAAAAAAACACAGATTGCCTTAAAAACTTTGATAAAATCAGGGTCTAAATCTTTGTTTTTTTGATATTTTGCGTTTTTTACAGCAAGAAAAATAAGCAGAGCAAAAAATTCAAGCTCTGCTTATTTTTCTTTTAAACATTACTCTTCATCATCAACGAATACTCGCTTAATTGCTTCAAGATAGCCGTATCCATAGACGTTATCCGGCTGAAGATAGCTTGTTTCAGTCCACTCGTTCCAGGAGTTGACGGTTACGAGGGG
>SVRU01000005.1 GCA_015064665.1 Oscillospiraceae bacterium | reverse complement strand
GTGTTCTATATGACGCTCGGTTCGGGTATCTACCGAAGAGGTCGCTTCATCAAGAACAAGTATCGGAGCTTTAGAGAGTGCGGCTCTGGCAATATTCAAAAGCTGCCTCTGCCCCTGAGAAAGATTAGCGCCGTCCCCCTCAAGCAAAGTTTCATATCCGTTTTCAAGACGCATAATGAAGCTATGCGCACTTGCCGTTTTTGCGGCTTCTATTACCTCTTCATCGGTTGCATCAAAGCGGCCGTACCTTATATTCTCCATAACCGTACCGGTAAACAGATGCGTATCCTGAAGAACCATTGCTATATTTTTTCTGAGATGATCGCGGTCGTAGGCTTTAAGAGGTCTTCCGTCAATCAGAATTTCTCCATCGTTTATATCATAGAAACGGTTTAGAAGATTTGTAATCGTAGTTTTTCCGGCACCCGTAGATCCTACAAACGCAATCTTTTGTCCCGGATGAGCATAAAGAGAAATGTTTTTGAGGACAACCTTGTTTTCAACGTAACCGAACGTCACATCATTCATAACTACGTCACCAAAAATCTCTCCTTTGTAGGAATCTTCCCCGCTTGCTTCTTCCGGAATTTCATCCATAACGTTAAATACGCGTTCAGCGCCCGCAAGAGCCGCAAAAAGTGTCGAAACCTGCATGGAAAGCTGATTTATAGGCATTGAGAACTGTTTCGAGTAATTGGCAAAAGCGGTAAGCTCACCCGGAGTAAATCCCGCAACACACATCAAAATACCGCCGACACCGAGAGTAACGGCATAGCAAATCAAACTTACGTTGTGCATAATCGGGCCTGTTACACCGCCCCAAAACTGAGCTTTTTGTTGCTTGTCACGAAGATCCTCGTTGATAAGATCCATTTCGGTAATACACTCATCCTCGTGATTAAATACCTTTACAACCTTCTGACCGCTTATTGTTTCTTCAATATAACCGTTAACCGCACCGATTGCAGCTTGTTGAGCTGAATAAAATTTACCCGAACGTTTTGCAATAAATCCGGCTGAGAACACAAGCAGGGGAATAAATGCAACGGTTATAAGAGTCAGCCATACGTTCGTCGTGAGCATAAATATAAATGTTCCGACAAGGCTGATAACACCGCTTACAATAGAGGTAAGAGAGTTATTCAGCATAACATCGATATTATCAACGTCGTTTGTGAATCGGCTCATAATTTCACCCGTCGGGTGAGAGTCGAAATATCTGACAGGAAGCTTTTGCAGTTTCTCAAAAAGATCGTTTCTTATGCTTTGTATTGAATTCTGAGAGACAGAGAGCATAAGCCGTGCCTGAACGTAACTTCCCACAACGGAAATCAAATATACAAGCCCAAGTATAAGCAAAGCGCAAAATACGTAAACGGTAACCGTTGACACGGTGTTGCCCATTATTGACGATATAAAAGGAGTTTCAACAAGTGATCCTATTACCTTGTCTGCAAATCTTGCGGTAGCACTGGGATTAAGCTTTGCTGACGGGTCAACGGCAAGTGTAATTCGGTTTATTACAGGAACTATCAGGTATCCTCCGCAAAGCGAAGCAAGAGTTGTCAATGCCATGCAGGCAAAAACGGATATAAGCCTAAGCTTGTATTTGCCAACGTATGAAAGAAGTCTTCTTATTGTTGCCCGCATATTTTTTGGCTTTCCGCTAGCGCGTCTGCCTCTGGGAGGACCGCCGCCGGGGCCGCCGCGCAAGGACTCGCCGTGAGATTTGCTGTTATACTGTTTTTTTAACTGTTCAATAGATCTTGGCATAACTCACGCCTCCTGTTTATCAATCTGAGAATAGTATATTTCAGAATACTCGGGGTTATTTTCAAGCAGTTCATCATGAGTACCTATTCCCGTAATTTTTCCGTCATTCATAACGATTATTTGCTCGGCATCGCGTACAGAGCTTATTCTCTGCGCTATAATTATTTTTGTGCACTTTGGCAAAGAGTTTAAAAGTGCGTATTTTATCTGCCTTTCGGTTGCTGTATCAACCGCGCTTGTAGAGTCATCAAGAATCAGAATCTTTGGATTTTTGAGAAGCGCTCTGGCAATACATACTCTCTGCTTCTGTCCACCCGACAAGTTAGTTCCCGCTTTGTCGATAACAGTATCATATCCGTCTTTAAAACTCGAAATAAATTTATCCGCAGCGGCATACTCGGAATATTTTTTTATTTCCTCAAAACTTGCTTCTTCACTACCCCAACGCAAATTTTCCTCTATCGTTCCGGAAAAGAGCAAGTTTTGCTGCAGAACTATTCCAACTCCGTCACGAAGATTAACTAGCGAATAATCCTTAACGTTAGTGCCGTCAACAAGAACCTCGCCCTCGTCTACGTCGTAAAGTCTTGAAATCATAGAAACAAGAGTTGTTTTTCCGCATCCCGTCGAACCTATTATTCCCACGGTTGAACCGCCTTTAATTTTCAGATTAATGTTTTCAAGAACTAAATCGTTACTGTTTTTATAATATCTGAAGTTGACGTTTTTGAATTCAACCTCTCCGATTTCAACCTTTTTGTCCTTGTTTGAAGCTTGCTCATCGCTTAAATCAAGCTTTTCGTCAAGCACCTCGCAAATTCTCTTTCCGGATGCCAATGCGCGCGACGACGTCATAAACAGCATCGTAACCATCATTAAGGATGAAAGTATCTGTGTTGTATAAGTAATAAACGCACTGAGGTCACCAACTCGCATTCCGCCTACAAGCGTCTGTTCGTCAATAACGATTTTGTGGCCAAACCATATTATAGCAATTACCGAGGCATGCATAAACAGATTCATTACAGGACCCATATACATCATAACCTTTACTGCTCTCATGCCCGAGTTTTTAAGGTCAGCGTTGTCTTCCTTAAATTTTTCTATTTCATAATCCTCTTTGACGAATGATTTAACAACTCTGACGTTGGTTACATTTTCTCTTACGGTTGAATTTAACTTATCTATTTTTTTCTGAAGTATTCCAAAACGAGGAAAGCCTATTCTTATCAGAGCAACTATAATAAACAACATGAGAGGAATACTTACCGCTAGAACGACGGAGAGGGTGGGTTTAAGAACTATTGCCATTATAATTCCGCCGATAAGCATTCCCGGAGCTCTCAGCGCCATGCGCAAAAGCATATTGACGAAATTCTGAATCTGTGTTACATCGTTCGTCATTCTCGTTACGAGTGAGCCGGTTGAAAATCTGTCTATATTTGCAAAAGAAAATTTTTGGACGTTTACATAAATATCCTTACGCAAATCCGCAGCAAAATTGACCGATGCCTTAGAACCGAAGTAAGCACCGCACACACCGCCCGCCATCATAAAAAGGACAATTCCTATAAGAATTGCGGATATTCCTATACTCTTTCCGACCGAAAGCGTGCCTGCCTCACCGCTGTTTATAATTTGAGCAAGAAGAAAAGGCATAAACATTTCTCCTATAACCTCAATTATCATACCAAAGGGTCCTAATAAAAAGGATGACAAGTAGGGTTTTACATACTTAAACCATCTTTTCATATTTTCATTCAACCTCCGAACTTAAATTATTTTCTACTCTTTCAAGATATTCAATTAAAGAAGAAATCTCATCATCCGTAAAACCGATAAATAAGCTTTGATCCATTTTTTGAAACATTAATTTACTTTCTTCAACGACTTGGCGTCCGACGTCGGTAATTGAAATTTCATTGTATCGGTTATCTCCGCCCATCTTTCGCTCAATATATCCGTCGCATTCGAGCTTCTTCAAAGCGCCCGTAACAGCCGCTGCCGTAACGCCGAGATGCTCAGCAAGCTCCTTCTGTGACGGTAAAGAATTATGGCGTGCAAGGTGCATAAGAATTATATGCTGCGTTCGGTGAAATCCAATCCTTGAGCACACTCCGGAATCAAGCATTTTTTTATGCGCACGATTTATATGTATCAGCAGATTAACCGCGCGAGATACTTTAACGGTGTCCATATCATATCCTTCCTCATAAATTATTTAAGCAATTAACAATTAAGTACTTAAGTATTTTATCACTTTCTCCTTTGCATGTCAACAAATAAATTATATATTTACGAAAAATTAATAAAATTTACTGTTGATTAAAATACCTTTTCGTGATAAAATTAAAGCGAGGTGAATAATATGAAAAACACTACCCTTTGCTATATAGAAAAAAACGGTGCTTATCTTATGATGCACCGCACTAAAAAAATAAACGACGAAAATCATGATAAATGGATAGGCATAGGTGGAAAGCTTGAAAACGGAGAAACTCCGTACGACTGCGCACGGCGCGAAATATTTGAGGAAACAGGTCTTATAGCCGAGTCGCTTTTTTACCGAGGAATAATAACCTTCGTTTCGGATATTTACGGAACGGAATATATGCACCTTTTTACCTGCGACAAATTTTCCGGAACACTTACCGAAGATTGCTGCGAGGGAGAGCTTTTATGGGTGGATAAAAATAAAATTTCCGAGCTTCCGATTTGGGAAGGCGATAAAATATTTTTCAAGCTTCTCGCTGAAGAAGATAGATTCTTTTCTCTTCGGCTTGAATACATAGGCGACACCCTTAATTCACATAAAACAGAATACAGATAAAGAATACGGATGCTCATTTAAGCATCCGTATTCTCTGTTTATAGTCGGGTAAAACCTTTTCGATTATTTGATAGAATCTCTTTGAATGATTCATTTCAAGCACGTGCGCAAGCTCATGAACGACAACGTAATCCTGAGCCTCTTCCGGATATAGCATCAATCTGTAAGAATATGAAATATTCCCCTTGGACGAACAAGAACCAAATCTTGTTTTAGCGCTTGTAATAGTTATTCTGCCATATTTTATACCCATTATATTCGAATAATATTCTGTCTTTTGAGCTAATTTGCTTTTTGCAACAGCCTTTAGTTCGAGTATTCTTTCATTGGTTAAGCCATTAAAAATCTCGTTTCTTTTTTCTTCTTTTTCAAGAGTTCTGAAAATCCATGCAACGTGTTTTTTCACAAAGGAATCAACGATTGAACGAGGTGTTTTTCGCGGCGCCCTCACAATCACTTTTCCATCCTTGACCGATAATGAAAGCGTTCGTCTGTCCGAATATATCAAACTGTATTCAATCATATCTAATTAGTTGCCGTGCAGATAGCAGTACGAGTTAAACTGTTTTTTCTTTCTGCTTCGTCCGACAAATTCTCCTTCTTCAACTGAATATATAAAAAACGGAACGTCAAATGAGTCACCAAATTTCGTACCGTGTAAAACCGTTCGCCATACGAACTCGGCATCCGTTACAAATACCTCTGTCGGAAATGTTCGGTCGGAAACATCAAGCAATGCAATCTGCTTAAGGTTTTCCGTCGGGCATCCCTCGTGTGCGATTGCTCCTGTAACTTCATCATAATAACACAATACATGTCTTTCACATAAATTTATAGGTCTGTTGTCATAACCGAAGTATCCGTATTCAAGCCTTGAAGCGCGCGGGTCAAAAAGACAGTTTTCGGAAAATTTCGATCCCGAATCCTTGCAATACGGCAAATAAATCAGCTCGTCATCGGAAAAAGACTCGATATAATCCTGTTTTTCAAGCTTTAATTCATGAATCTGCTTCATAACGTCATCCCAAATTTCAAGATGACTTATGCTTTGCTTCCCTATGCTTTTCGAACCTGTGCCGTATCCGCACCATATTCCCGCCGTATAATAAGGTGTATAGCCAACAAACAGACGGTCTTTATCGTTCCCTGACGTCCCCGTTTTTCCGGCCGTGTCTACGATTTCATCGAGCGTTACGGTCTTTGCCGTTCCGCTATCCGTAACCTGCATAAGCAATTTAGTCATTATCTGAGCGCATTCTCTTGAAAATATTCGTTTTTGCCTTATTTGGTTATCAATCACGGTATTTCCCGAGCTGTCAAGCACCTTGACGTAGCTTCGCGAAAAAGACAAATTCCCGTCATTTGAAAAAGCTGTATAAGCTCCCGTCAATTCCCTCAAAGACATACCGTGAGTTAACTGCCCGAGCGCTAACGGCGCAAGCGCCTTATCGGTTAAAATTCCGCCCGATTTAGTTTGTTCTTTTTCTGTTAAATCCAGCTCAAACGCTTCTTTTAGGAAATTAAATATTTTTTCCTTACCAAGCATCTCGTACAGTCTGACCGCAACCGTGTTTTTTGATAATCTTATCGCATCGGCTACCGTCGTTAAACCGTCGTAAATATCGGGATAGTTTTTAGGGTATGCTATATACTGCCCATTTGAATTTTTATTGAAATAAACGGGAACGTCATCAAAAACGGTTGCCCAGTTTATTCTTTTTTCATTTATGAGCGGCGCATACAAAGCAATCGGCTTTAACGCCGAACCCGGAGTATGAGGAACGGTTGCTTGATTTAACAGCCTGTTCCCCGTTTTTTTGCCAACAGCGCCAACGATACCAAGTAAATTTCCATTTTTTGAATCAGCAACCACCATAGAATAATTCAAGCCGAAGGATATAGTATCGGGAAAATTCTCTTCTCTTTCAAAATACTCCTCAAGAAGATTTTGAATATCGGGATTAACCGTCGTATATACCGAGAGTCCGCCGTTAGCAATAAGAATTCTTGCAGCACCCTCGGTTATTCTTTTTTTCTTTGACATGTCACGAACAACGTCGTCGCACACCGTTTCAAGAAACCATGAGTCAACCGACTCGTCCTCGTATTGATAATCTACGATATTCAATTCCGTATTTATCGCATTCTCATACTCTGCCTCATCTATTACACCGCACTCTAACATAGCATAGAGGACCACGTTACGCTTTTTAACGCATTTATCGGGGTTTCTTCTCGGATTATACCGCGTAGGTGCATTTGTTATTCCGACAAGAGTTGCCGCCTCTGCATATGACAGTTCGCTCGAAGATTTTCCGAAATAATAATCCGAAGCCATTCCAACGCCAAGAATTCCGTCGCCCATTGGGACGATATTCATATAGACCTCAAAAATTTCTTCCTTCGTGTGAACGTCTTCAAGATGTATTGCTCTGAAAATTTCGGTAAGTTTGCGCGTAATCGTTTGCTTATTATCCCCGCTTATATTCTTAATAACCTGTTGAGTTATGGTTGAGCCGCCGAATTTATCTCTGACACGGAGAAAATAGTTGAGGATTGCATACGCCGTGCGTTTAACGTCGACTCCGTTATGAACAAAAAAATCTCTGTCCTCTGCAGAAACGAATGCATCCTTAATATTTTTTCCTACTTCACCGTAGGAAACCCACTGTTTTTTTAGATTTGAGCCTTTATATATACATAGCTCTTTCGGTACGTATTCTCCACAACCGCCGCTCGCATCATAAAAAAATTTTGTTGAACCGTGCCCCTGTGCCGCGGCAAACATGGCATCGTCAGCCGAATAATCTACGTTTTTTTTGACGAAAGCATATATGCCCGCAAAAGACAAGATTATCGCAAGACACATAAATATCAACACAGACGAAATTATAACGGCAAAACGACTCTTCTTTTTCATAAAACAACCCCGCAAAGCTTTTTTTAAAATCTTGCCCTGCGGGATTTTTTGATATTCTGCATTTTTATTGCAAAATTGGCAATCAGTAATTCACCTTATTTAGATAAAGTCCCTCCGGCGGAGCTGTCATTCCTGCGCGAGTTCTATCCTTTGACTCAATGATTATTTTCAAATCTTCCGGACTAAATCTGCCATGAGCCGTTTCAATCAAGGTTCCGACGATAATTCTGACCATATTGTATAAAAATCCGTCAGCACATATTTTCACTTCAATTAAATCGCCGTTTTTCTTTATGTCGAGATAAAACACCTCTCTGACAGTATCTTCCGCACACGACCCCTCAGACATAAATGAAGAAAAATCCTTTTTTCCAATTATATACCTTGCGGCTTCTCTCATTCTTTCAATATGCGCCTCGGTTATCTCACGCGGATAAAACCATGCTCTGCCGTATTCAAAAGGATCGTATACTCGACGGTTTATAATTCTGTAAAGATATTCCTTTGATACCGCATCGTAACGCGGATGAAAATCGTCCCCACATATCTCCGCATAAAAAAGCGAGATATCGTTTGGCAAAAAGCGCGAAGCCGCAATTGAAAGCTTATCAGCAGGAACGGTAGCAGTATCGCACTCTATCTTTACACAAAACTCGTTGGCGTGAACACCGGCATCGGTACGGCTGCATCCCGTGACTTTGACGGGCGCGGAAAATGTTTCGGCAAGAGCCGAGCAAAGCTCGCCTTGAACGGTTCTCAAACCAGGCTGCACCTGAAAACCGTGAAAATCAGTTCCAAGATAATTAATTTTTGCAAAATACTTCATAATTAAATTTTATAAAACAGTATTTGATAAATCAATCCGTTTAATTCAAATTTATAAGATAAAATACGCAAGGCAATAATAGCTGCAAAGCTTAAAACGGCAAGCGAAATCCAAACGCAATCACGAGTCTTATATTTAAGCTCAACGTATTTCGTTCTGTTGACGTCACCGCGATAGCAACGGCATTCCATTGCAACAGCAAGCTCCTCAGCCCTCTTAAAAGATGACACAAAAAGAGGAACAAGTATAGGAATAAGCGCCTTTGCCCGTTTAATCAAACCGCCGCTTGAAAAATCTGCACCGCGCGATTTCTGGGCGTTCATAATTTTCTCCGTTTCTTCGACGAGAGTCGGTATGAAGCGAAGCGCTATCGTCATCATCATAGCGAAAACGTGTACGGGTACTCCAATTTTTTTCAGCGGCTTAAGCAAGGATTCTATACCGTCTGTCAAAGATATCGGAGATGTCGTGTACGTAAGCAGCATACTCGTTCCGATTATGAGAACGATTACTCTCAATGACATAAACAACGCTCTTATAATTCCCTCTTCATAAATTTCAAAAACCCAAAATTTCAAAAGAGGTTCTCCGATTCCGTCCGTCAAAAATAAGTTTATAAGCGAAGTGAATATAAGAATGAATATTATCGGCTTAATTCCGCGTATAACGACCCGAAACGATATTCTGCTTATAGCAACGAGAGCCACAGTCAAAAGCGTAACGAAAACAAATCCCAGTGGATTGTTAACAAGAAAAATCGCGACTATAAAAAATATGGCAAGGATAATTTTCGTTCTGGGATCAAGCTTATGAAGTGATGAAAAGCCTGGAAAAAACTGACCGAGAGTAATATCTGAAATCATGTTCTTCCACCCCCGATATAGTTGATTATAGCCTCTTTAACTCCTTCTACCGTATAAAGTTTTCCTTTCAAATCTATTCCGTTTTTGCAAAGCTTTGATGCGATTTTAGCAACCTCGGGTACGTCAAGTCCTATATCGGCAAGTGAGTCTGCATCAGAAAAAATTTCATCCACGGTTCCGCACCGAAAGACCCGCCCTTTATTCATAACGACAACGTTGTCACAGTAATAAGCCATATCCTCCATTGAATGACTTACTAAAATAATCGATGCGTCTCTTTCATTTACATATTGGACAAGTCCGCCGAGTATCTCACGTCTGCCGCGCGGGTCAAGTCCCGCCGCCGGCTCGTCAAGCACAAGCACCTCGGGTTGCATTGCAATTATACCGGCTATCGCAGCACGGCGCTTTTGACCTCCCGAAAGCTCAAACGGAGATTTGTCAAGCATCTCTTCATCTATTCCCGTAAATTTTGCTGCTTCGGAAACGCGCACGTCGATTTCATCCTGCGAAAGACCAAGATTTCTCGGTGCATATCCGATATCAAGACGTACAGTTTCATCAAAAAGCTGATATTCGGGATATTGCATAACCAGTCCTACGCGGTATCTTATCTTTCCTATTTCTTTAGGATTTTCCCATATATCCTTTCCGTCAAGAAATACCTTTCCGTCTGTCGGCTTATTGAGTCCGTTAAGAAGGTTAACCAAAGTGGATTTTCCCGAGCCGGTGTGACCTATAAGACCCGTTATTTTTCCCTTTTCAAACGTTACGTCTATATTATCCAAAGCTACTTTCTGAAAAGAAGTGCCTTTGCTGTAGATATACGAAACTCCTTTTAATTCAAGAACATTCATCATTTTATTCCCTTGATATATTTTATAAGCGCCTCAGTGCACTCCTCTTCCGTCAGTGAATCGGAGTTTAAGCAATATCCACATCTTGAAAGCTCATGAATAAGCTCACGCCCCTGCGGAGCTTCAAGGCCCATTTCCCGAAGTGCTTCTACCTTCGTAAACACATCCTTTGCGCTTCCATCCATCGCAATTTCACCGTCGTTGATAACGACCACTCTATCCGCACGTGCCGCCTCGTTCATATGGTGCGTAATATTAATAACGGTTATCCTTTCTTCACGGTTGAGCTTTTCCATAATTTCAACAACCTTTTGACGCCCCAAAGGATCGAGCATAGCCGTTGATTCATCAAAAACGATAACCTCGGGTTTCATCGCAATAATTCCGGCAATGGCAACTCTTTGCTTTTGTCCGCCGGACAGCTTGTGCGGCGCATGCCGAGCATATTCGGTCATTCCGACAAGAGAAAGCGCGGTTTTAACTCTTCTGCGAAGCTCCTCTCGCGGAAGACCGAGATTTTCAGGTCCAAAGGCAACATCCTCCTCAACAACCGTAGCAACAAGCTGATTATCCGGATTCTGAAATACCATTCCGATTTTGTGTCTTATTTCAAAAATCTGTTCTTCGGAAAAATCGGGAGAGGTTATATCAACTCCGTCAATAAAAATCTTACCTTCGGTTGGCGTTAAAATCACGTTTAAAAGCTTGGCGAGAGTAGATTTGCCCGATCCGTTATGCCCAAGCACCGCAATATACTCGCCTCGTTTTATTTCAAGAGAAATATTTTTAAGAGCTACGTTTTCTCTTTCCGAAGATTGATCATCAAAATATGAAAAGCTGAGATTTTCAATTTTAATAACAGGTTTTTCCACTTTTATTTATTCCCTTTCTGCTCAAAGGACACTCTTACGCTAGACCCGCAAGGAAGAACAAGACCGCTCTCCATAACAGGCAAACCAAGCTCATCAGCCTCGCTTACGCCCCTCCATTTTTTAAAAAGTCTGGAATCTGTCACATATTTCATAGTAGACGCTGACAGACCTGTGGTATATGAATTAAGTAAAAAGAATAGCGGATTATCAGAGAGGATTTCGGTTGTCAATGCAACGAAATCATCAATGCTTTCTTCTATTTTCCAAACCTCACCCGTAGGACCTCTACCGTATGACGGCGGATCCATAATTATCGCATCATACTTTCTGCCGCGTCTTATCTCGCGTTCTACAAACTTTTTACAATCGTCAACTATATATCTGATGGGAGCGTTTTCAAGGTCTGAAAGTCTTGCGTTTTCCTTTGCAGCCGCCACCATTCCGCGAGATGCATCAACGTGACAAACCGAAGATCCCGCCCTTGCGGCAGCAACGGTAGCACCCCCTGTATAAGCAAAGAGATTGAGTACGTTTATCGGCCTGTTTGCGTTTTTTATAAGCTCTGAAAACCAATCCCAATTTGCCGCCTGCTCAGGAAACAGTCCTGTATGCTTAAAACCCATTGGCTTAATTTGAAAGCATAGGTCGCGATATCTTATATTCCATGTTTCAGGAAGCTTGTTTTCGCTCCATGCTCCTCCGCCGCTGCGACTCCGCTTATAACTGGCATCTGCTTTTTTCCAAAGGATATTTTTCTTTTCGGTTTTCCATATTACCTGCGGGTCAGGCCTTATAAGGCTGTATTTGCCCCACATCTCAAGCTTTTCTCCCTCGGAAGAATCTATTATTTTATAATCTTCCCAATTATCCGCAATCCACATACTATCTCCTGTTAAAATATTTTCCCATAGCCGAAGAACTTGACTGTGCGTGACATATCGCAATTGCCACCGCATCCGCCGTATCGTCGGGTTTCGGCGCTTTGGGGAGTTTTAATATTGAGGTTACCATCGATATAACCTGATGCTTTTCCGCTTTACCGTATCCAACAACAGCCTGCTTGACCTGAAGCGGTGTGTATTCGCTTATCTTCACTCCAAGCTTGTGAGCCGTGCATAAAATAACGCCTCGCGCCTCGGCAACGGCAATTCCGGTTGTTATATTCGTGTTAAAAAACAACTCTTCAACAGCCATCTCTTCGGGCTTATATTTTTCTATTATAGTTTCAAGATCGTTTTGTATCATCAAAAGCCTTGCTTCAATATCGGTGTGTGCCGGTGTTGTAATAGCTCCGTATGCAATCGGACGAAGATTGCCTCTGTCGCTTTCTATGACACCCCACCCAACTATCGCAAGACCAGGATCTATTCCAAGTATTATCATTAATCCTCACTATACGCGCTCACACGCGAAAATATTTATATCAATTTAGTATAGCACAGTGTGGAAAATTTGTCAACACTTCCCTCATACCAGACCGAGATAACCCGAAAATTAATTTAAATATTTTTATTTTTTATTTTGCATGCTTTACTTTTAATTTAACGTGTGATATAATATATAAAGGTTGTCCGAGCGCTCGCCCTAAACAGCCGAATTTGCCATTACGGAGGTTGGTATGCCTATTATCTATTTTTCTGTCGGCGACATACTTGTGCTAAAGAAAAAACACCCTTGCTCCTGTGATGAGTTCAAGGTTATGCGCGGTGGAAGCGACGTAAGGATCATCTGCACAGGATGCGGACGTGATCTCACCGTTCAAAGAGAAAAATTGGAAAAAATGATAAAAAAGGTTATATCGGATAAAAAAGAAAACCCGTCTTAACACTATTATAACGAATTGGAGCAATAAATGTTTTACTATCTTAACGGAAAACTTGAATACAGAGAAGCCAACCTCTGCGTTATTGACTGCGGCGGTGTAGGCTACAAGCTTACGGTAAGTCTAAATACGTCGGATTCTCTTGTAAATAAACTGAATCAAAAAGTTAAGCTTTACACTTATCTTGCCGTAAGAGAAGACGGAATTGAACTTTTCGGATTCGGATCAAATGAGGAAAGAGCCTGCTTTAACCAGCTTATAACGGTCAGCGGAGTAGGTCCGAAAGCCGCAATCAGCATTCTGTCAACTCTATCTCCCGATAAGTTTTCACTTGCCGTTTGCTCCGAAGACGTTAAAGCTATTTCCAAAGCTTCCGGAATCGGTGCTAAAACGGCGGCGCGAATTATTCTTGAGCTTAAAGATAAAATATCCAAGGATATGATGAGCGCCAGCTCAAAGATAGATACCGACTTTGCACAGAATGTCAAAAACAATTCTGCTGTTTCCGAAGCTACCGAAGCGCTTATGGTGCTTGGATATGACAAAAACACCGTTCTTGGCACACTCAAAGGCGTAAACCTCGAAAATGCAACCGATGCCGGAGAGATTATTAAAGCAGTCCTGAAAAGACTTGCAAGATAGGATAGGAGCGAAGTCAAATGATAAACGAATCAACAGAATTTGATTTTGAAAACCGAATTGTTTCGAACGAATACAGCTCCTCACAGGATGCAGAGGTAGAAAATTCTCTCAGACCCAAGACCCTGTCCGAGTACGTGGGTCAAGAAAAGGCAAAATCAAATCTTTCGGTATATATTCAAAGCGCAAAGCTTCGCGGTGAAGCGCTTGACCACGTATTGCTTTACGGCCCTCCCGGACTTGGAAAAACAACGCTCTCTACAATTATTGCGAACGAAATGGGAGTAAATATAAGAACAACATCAGGCCCTGCTATTGAAAAACAGGGGGATCTTGCCGCAATTCTTACAAACCTTGCTGAAGGCGACGTTTTGTTTATTGACGAAATACATAGACTTTCCAGGGCAGTTGAAGAAATTCTGTATCCCGCAATGGAAGACTATGCGCTTGACATAATAATAGGAAAAGGACCGAGTGCACGTTCAATCAGACTTCCTATACCTAAGTTCACCCTTATCGGAGCAACGACTCGTGCAGGTCAGCTCACCACTCCCCTTCGCGACAGATTCGGCGTTCTTTTGAAGCTTGAATTATATACTCCCGACGAGCTTGCAAAGATAGTTAAGCGCTCTGCCGAAATTCTTGAAATAGCAATAACAGATGACGGAGCTTACAGTATTGCATCGCGCTCAAGAGGTACGCCGCGTATTGCAAACAGACTTCTAAAAAGAATACGCGATTTCGCGCTTGTCAAAGGCGACGGAACTATAACCTCGGAAATAGCGAAGGACGCGCTTTTCGCTCTGGAAATAGACGAGCTCGGTCTTGACAGTGTTGACAGAAGAATGCTCGAAGCAATTATTAAATATTATTCGGGCGGACCTGTCGGCCTTGACACCTTGGCAGCAACAATCGGTGAAGAGGCAATTACAATAGAAGACGTATACGAGCCATATCTTATGCAAATAGGATTTCTGGCGAGAACACCCAGAGGTCGTTGTACAACCAAGCTTGCGTATGAGCATCTTGGTATACCTTTCCTACCCGAAACCTCTACAAGCACTCAAATTGACGGTCAAAATATTATGAATCTTGAGAATTAAATCAAGGCAGAAAAAGCTCGGTTAGCTTTGTATCACTTCAGGTGACAAGCAAACCGAGCTTTAAATTTTATATATTATCTGAGCGCATCTATTGCCGCTTTTCTGTCGGCAGCCTTAAAAACTGCGCTGCCTGCAACAAATACGTTTGCGCCCGCCTCGCGCGCAAGCTTTGCGGTTTCGGAGTTAATTCCCCCATCAACCTGAATATCAATATCCAGTCCGCGGCGGTTGATTTCAGCGCGTATCGCTCTTACCTTATCAAGCATGTCAGGCATAAACGACTGTCCGCCAAAGCCGGGCTCAACCGTCATTACGAGAACCATATCACATCTGTCAAGATATGGAAAAACAGCTTCGGCAGGTGTTTTGGGTTTTACGGAAACTGCCGCCTTTTTTCCGTATTTTTTTATTGTTTCAAGACATTCGTCCGGAACATCGGTTGCCTCAAGATGAAACGTTACAAGATCTGCTCCGCATTCTGTAATATACCTCTCTATGTATTTTTCAGGCTTATCTATCATAAGATGAACGTCGAAAAACATTGACGACTTTTTACGCAATGCTTCAAGAACTGCGAGTCCGAAAGAGCTGTTCGGCACGAAAACACCGTCCATTACGTCAAGGTGAACCATTTCGGCTCCTGCTTTTTCAATTTCATTTACTTCCTCGCCCATTTTAGTGAGGTCACATGCAAGCGCAGACGGAGAAATTTTAATCATTTATACTATCCTTTCAATTACTGCATATGTAGCAGTTTATTTTATTTATCATATTATTATATAGAAGTAAAGACTCGGCAAACAGCGCGCCATAGACATTAAAGAAAAGGATGTTCCTCGGATTTTGACGCGTTTCGTTGGTCTTTTATTCGGAGGCCGGCTCAAGTTGCAAAAATGCTTGAGCTAGCCTCTTTTGTATTATTTAATTACTACCTATTTAGCCGGGATATTTTAATGGTAATTTCACAAAAGCCTATACATGTCTGCCTATTTCAATGAAAGTAAAACAACAGCATGAGCAGATATTCCCTCTTCACGGCCTGTAAAACCGAGCTTTTCCTCGGTTGTAGCCTTAACATTTACTCGAGATACATCGCATCCGAGCGCAAAAGAGATATTCTGCCGCATTTTTTCAATATAAGGTGCAATCTTGGGTTTTTGTATAATCAAGGTAGAATCAATATTTTCAATTATTGCCCCATGGCTCTCCATAAGCGCTCTAACCCTGACAAGAAGATTCATACTTGATATCCCCTTAAATTCATCAGACGTATCAGGAAAATGACGCCCGATGTCCCCCTCGCCGATAGCACCGATAATGGCATCAATAACAGCATGAATAAGAACGTCTGCATCGGAATGGCCGAGCAATCCAAGGCTGTGAGGAACGTCTACTCCGCCGAGAATCAGTTTTCTGCCTTCGGTTAATCTATGAACATCATATCCGTGACCAATTCTTAAATCAGACATTTGTTCCCCCAAAAATCAAAAAATTTGCTAAAGCTACATCATTCTGTGTGGTTATCTTAATATTATTACTACCGGTATCGGTACAATGCGGAAAAACACCTATTCTCTCAAGCAGGATATTATCATCAGTGATAGACAAATCCGACAAATCAACACCGGAAAGCGCTTTTTTATACAAATCCGCACGAAAAACCTGCGGTGTTTGCACACATCTAATCTCATCCCTTGGAATTGTGGACTCAACAGCACCGTCCGAATTAATTCTCTTAACTGTATCAACAGATTTGCAAGAAGCTGTGGCTGCTCCGTAAACCTCGGCATCTCTTATGACAGCCGATATCATCTCCGAAGTCACAAAACACCTCGCAGCATCATGAACAGCAACGAATTCGATGTCAGAACTAACAAGCCCAAATCCAAGACTTGCCGACTCTGCCCTTGTTTTTCCACCGACGGTTATTTCCGTAACCTTTTGGAATTCAGAGGTTTCGCGTTTTGCAAAATCCTGCTCATCAGCCCTCGCAACAACAATTATGGAATCTATATCGGCACACTCGTTGAATACTCTAACCGCTCTGTGCAAAACACTTTCCGAGCCAATCAAAATTTTTTGCTTCGTCACGTTTAAATTCATGCGAGTGCTGCTTCCTGCCGCCAGAATAATAGCGGTAACGTGTTTATTCATTTAAAACCTTTCCAACGCAAATACAAAGTATAGTCGTTTACTTTCTGTAATATACGAAATGCACGGTTATTGTTCGCATTTTTCCGCCGTTTAACAAATCTGGGCCTTTTATAACAACACCGTCGCCGCTCATCAGATTGCTCGCTTCAAGGTCGCGAACGTTACACGAAAAAAGTCTTTCCCCGGATGAATCTACAATAAAAGTTTCTCCGTGCAGACAAAGCGAGCCTCCGCGTCCGACAACGTCCTCATTTCCGTCGCGGTTTTCCGTTACGTACTTTACTGCCTGTCCGTGAAGAGATTTTGCCCGTTCCAAACGAAATGCGTAACTGTTTTCATTCTTGTCGCGTCCGAAAAGCTTTGAAAAAAAAGACATGGAATTCCCTCCGAAAAATTTACATTACTATTGTAGCATAAAAAAACAAAAAAATAAAGTCTTTTTATTAAATGTAAATTTTTTTATATTTTTTTTAACTTTTTTTCTAAAAAGTATTGATTTTTAGTAAAAAGTGTATTATAATAGTAGCAAAGTGGGTCAAAGTGGGGCAAATTGACCAGTTTTTCCCCAATCGCAACACTTTTAATCAGAAAAGGAGGTAAGGCTATGTCGTTTGTCGGTACGTATAATCACTCACTCGACTCCAAAAAAAGAGTTTTTATACCGTCAAAATTTCGTGAAGAACTTGGCGATGAATTCTACATAACGAGAAAATTTGATGCTTACCTCTCAATTTACACTGCAGAAGACTGGGAATCATACGTTGATAAAATTTCTAAGCTTCCGGAAGCTGATGCTGACGAATTTCAGGATTTCATTCTTGGCGCAGCACAAAAATGCGTTCCGGATTCAAACGGCAGAATAATCCTTGATGAACGTCTTCTTAGGCATGCAAAAATTGATAAAAACATTGCTTTCGTAGGTTCGGGCAAACAAATTCGTGTTTGGGCTGAAGAAGTTTGGAACGAACGCGAACAAAACAGGAATTACGACAAGATGCGTGAAATCATGCGTCAATACGGACTTTAATTTTTTTGCGAGGACGTAACGATGTCGGATATTCAATTTTCACATACCTCAATATTGCTTTCTGAATGTATTGAAGCTTTAAATATTCGTGACGGATATACCTATGTGGATTGCACTGCCGGCGGCGGCGGTCATTCTTATGAGATTGCTAAGCGAATGGGAAAGAATTCCCAACTTATATGCTTCGACAGAGATAAAAGTGCAATAAAAGCAGCCGGAGAAAAACTTAAGGATTATCTTGATCAGATAATTTTTGTAAATGACAACTTCTCTTCCCTCGATAACGTAATAAGAGAATACGGTATAAATAATCTTGGCGGCGTGCTTGCCGACCTTGGTTGCAGCTCCTACCAATTTGATACCCCGGAGCGCGGCTTCAGTTATATGCATAACGCAAGACTCGACATGAGAATGGACGAGGACTCGCCTTTAAGTGCATATAAAATCGTAAATGAATATTCCGAAGCCGATTTAAAAAGAATAATATATGAATACGGTGAAGAGCGCTTTGCTCCGAGAATAGCTTCTGAAATAATAAAAGCAAGAACGGACAAGCCAATTGAAACAACCTATGAGCTTTCCGACATTATAAAATCAGCCATTCCAAAGGCTGCGCGAATAGACGGCCCTCACCCCGCAAAGAGAACCTTTCAGGCGATAAGAATAGAAGTAAACGGAGAACTCGACGTAATCGAGCCTATGATAAAAACCGCCTCGGCAAATCTTGTGAGCGGTGGCAGAATTGCCATTATTTCCTTCCATTCGCTTGAGGATAGAATCGTAAAACAGTCCTACCGCTCTTTATCGCAAGGTTGCACATGCCCGAGGGATTTTCCCGTTTGTGTTTGCGGAAATAAGGCGCAGCTTAAAGAAATAACAAAAAAGCCCATTATCCCATCGGATAAAGAAATAAACGATAACCCACGCGCTAGAAGCGCAAAGCTCAGAGTAGCTGAAAAAATATAAGGAGAATGAACAATGAACGTATATGAAGATCTTTACGAGAATATGAAAAACAGATTTACAGTTATAAACGATAATGCCGAATATACCCTCGGAGAGATTATGCTCATAAAGGCAGGTAAGAAAAAGGAAGCTTCAAATCTACCCGCAGTCAGAACGGCAAGCTCCACAGAAAAGGCTATCTGCGCATTCGTCAGCTACGTAAACGATAAGCTTACGCTCAAAGCTCCGCCTGTAAAAGATAAGACAATAAGGAGGTTTCCCTTCCGCACGTCTGCAGCGGCTGTGCTTTCAGCAGTTATTGCCTGCACTCTCGTGATTTCCTACGGTTCGCTTACACTGCGCTCGGCTAACGGAAGGCTGCCTGCAACGGCTGAATACGTTGAAAACTCAGAGACCGAAACGGTTGAAGAAGATATAAATCAAAATTAATATCAAAATCCCTCATAAAATTCCTTTCTCCTCAATAGGATATAGCGATAGCTTTTATTGGCTGTCGCTATATTTTTTTACTTTATGGAGAATAAATGAAAAAAAGTGATTTAAAAGGACGTAACACCGCCGCTCTGACAAAGAAAAGAATTCTTTATATATCGCTTGCGCTGATTACCTTTCTTTCGATTTTAATCAGCAATCTGTTCAAGCTTCAGATATCGGGATATGATTATTATAAAGAAAAGGTATATGATCAAATCACAACAACCTCGCCGCTAAAGGCAAACAGAGGAAAAATATACGATGCAAATATGAATTTGCTTGCAACGTCGGATACCGATTGGAGAATATTTATTTCAACAAAGGATATAAAAAAAGCAGAAAAGGAAACGAAAAAGAAATACTCGTCTTTAATCGCAATAGGTCTTGCCGATATTCTTGATTTATCCTCCGATAAAATTCTTGAAAAAATACAGAAAACAAACGTTCTTGACGTTACTGTAAAAAAATCGGTTTCCGAAAAAGAGTATATTGAGGTTCTTGATTTTATAAAGAAAAACTCACTTGAAAAACTCGTCTTTACCGAAGCTCAAAGCTCAAGATATTATCCCGAACAAACACTCGCCGCGCACCTTATCGGTTTTACAGGAAGTGATAACCAAGGACTTTACGGACTTGAATACTATTACGACGATTTACTAAAGGGCAAAAACGGGTACTATCTCTACGCAAAAGATGCAAACGGAAACGCGTTGGATACGGAGTACTCAACCTATATTCCATCAGAAGACGGGTACAGTTTAATCTCTACCATTGATTCATACGTGCAAACAGAGCTTGAAAGCCAGCTTGAAGCAATAGTTCAAAACCACTCGGTTCAAAACAGAGTTACAGGAATCGTTATTGACACCGAGAGCGGAGCAATTCTCGCGATGGCAACCTCTTCCCCGTTCAATCCTAATGACCCGTACACTTTGGATGAATTATCGGCACAAAAGCTTGCCTTGTCCGGATTTTCCGAGGGAAGCGAGGAATATTTAAAATTAAAGCGTGAATTACTTGAGGTTCTATGGTCGAACAAAGCCATCAGCGAGACCTATGAGCCCGGCTCAACCTTTAAAATAGTTACCGTTTCCTGCGCTCTTGATACTGGTGCCGCATCCGTTAACGACAAATTCTCCTGTCACGGATACTACAAGGTCGGCGGTTGGCATATCAAATGCCACAAGGTTACCGGACATGGTTCGGGTTTTAATCTTGCATACGGTCTTCAGATGTCGTGCAACCCTACGATGATGCAAATTGCCGAGCGCATCGGAAAAGATACCTTTTACGAATATATCGAAAAATTCGGATATTTTGAAAAAAGCGGTATTGATCTGCCTAGCGAATCAGCTACAATTTTTCACGAGCTTGAAAACATCGGCTCAACCGAGCTTGCAACAATTTCTTTTGGGCAAAGATTCAAGGTTTCCGTAATCAACCATCTGCGTGCAATTTGTGCCGTAGCAAACGGTGGCAATCTAATTACCCCTTACGTCGTAGACAAGGTCATCGATTCGAGCGGAAATATCATTTCGGAACACTCACCTGAGGTTAAGCGGCAGGTAATCTCCGAATCTACCGCATCTCTTGTGGCGCAAATTCTAGAAGAGGGTGTAAGCGGAGACGGCGGAGCAAAAAACGCGCGTGTTGAAGGCTATAAAATAGCAGCAAAAACGGGAACAAGTCAAAAATTTGACGTGCTCGATGCCAATGGAAATTCATATTTAAGAATCGGCTCAACAGTTGCTTTTGCACCTTCGGATGAAAGCGGAATTGCAGCTATTATAGTTGTTGACGAGCCAACCTGTCAGGTTAAATACGGCAGCGTCGTTGCTGCACCGTATATATCAAACCTTTTTGAAAAAATACTTCCCTACCTTGAATATGAATCATCAGAAGAAAAAACAAGTATCGAGATTGATAACTATATCGGTTTAAGCACCGATGAGGCAGAAAAGCATTTGAAAGATAAAAATCTATCCTATGAAATAGTTGGAAGCGGTACAACCGTTATTGCTCAAACTCCTGGTGAAAATGACGTAATCACCTATAAGCATTCAAAAATTATACTTTACACGGTAAAAGAAGAGGAATACGTAACCGTCCCAAACCTAGTAGGACTTGTTATTGATGAGGCAACGAAAAAAGCAATAGAATCCGGACTTAATATAAAAATTACCGGAAGCTTCAACGGCGGATACGTCGTTTCCCAGTCATTGCCTATCGGTGCAGTCGTAAAACGAGGCGAGGTAATTCATCTTTACACTATGGTGACGGATTTTGAAGATTAAATTAAATAGAGGGTGTATTAAATGAAATTATCTGAGCTTTTAAAATCAGAGCTATACTGCTCTGCCACAAATATATCAAATATTAATATTTCAAGCATCACTACAAACGTCAGTGAAATAGACGAAAATACACTTTTTGTTTTTTTAAAAAGCATAAAATTTGATATCAACAAAATAATAACTACAGTATTAAATAAACAGCCTGCCGCTATAATATGTGAAGACGATTTGGAAATCAAAAGCGACAGCGTTCCGATTATTACATCAAAAAACACAAGACGGCTGCTTGCATTTATCTATTCCCGATTTTATGAGATTGACTATGAAAAAACGAAATTCATCGCCGTTACGGGCACAAACGGAAAAACAACCACAGCAACAATGCTGACACATATTTTATCACATTCAGGAAAAAAGGTTGGATTCATAGGTACGGGAAAAATTCTGATTGACGGACAGTTAATAACGGAAACAAGCTATACAATGACAACGCCCGACCCTGTGTACCTCTATTCCGTAATTAAGGAAATGCAGAATTACGGCTGCAAATATATCGTAATGGAGGTATCGAGCCACGCTCTTTATTTCGAAAAGGTTGCACCAATCCCCTTTTATATTTCAATATTTACAAATTTGTCGAGTGAGCACCTTGATTTTCACAGCTCTATAGATGAATATTATAATGTTAAAATGAGGCTCTTTGAACAAACAAAATTTGGTATCTTTAATTTAGACGACGCATATTCACGCAAAGCTTATGAAACCGCATCGTGCAAAAAAGCAAGCGTTGGAATAATAAACAAAGCAGATAGCGTTGCCGATAACATTAAAATAAATCGACTTTACGGCTCAGAATATATATATAGGGAAAAAAACAGACTTTTTAAAATAAACCTCGCTATCGGAGGAGATTATAATATTTATAACTCATTAATGGCAACGCAGGCTGCATTAAGGCTTGGGATATCAACAGCAAACATTAAATCGGCGTATAACACGTTAAAAAGCATTGACGGACGATTTGAAATTATTGAAAATGATATAACGGTTATCATCGACTATGCTCACACCGAATTCGCCTTTGAAAATTTGCTCAGATTTCTGTTTTCAATAAAAAATCAAGAGCAGAAATTAATTTGTGTGTTTGGATGCGGTGGCGAACGCGACAAACTCAAAAGACCGAAAATGGCCGCGGCGGCTGAAAAATATTCCGATTTTGTTATCGTAACAAGCGATAATTCAAGGAGTGAATCCGAAATCGAGATAATACAGGATATTCTGCAAGGATTCAAAGACACAAGCAACAGAGTCGTAATTACATCGAGAGATTCTGCCATAGAATATGCTATCCTTTCCGCAAAATCAAATGATATCGTTGCTATAATCGGCAAAGGACACGAAAGATACAACTATGACAAAAACGGAGTCCACTACTTTGATGAAAGAAAGTGCATAAACAAGGCTTTCAGAAAAAGAAGAGGTAACAAATGAGAATAATAACAAAGCTCCCGCTTACACTGGGTGAAATTGCTTTTGCCTTGCAAGACTCACATAAAGAGAGTGAAGATCAATTTATACAAGCAATTACAACAGACTCACGAAAAGCGGAAAAAGGTGACTTATTTATTGCTCTTAACGGAGATAAATCAAGCGGAGAAGATTTTATCGAAGAAGCAAGACAAAAAGGTGCATATATTTTATCGGCAAAATTTCCTCAAGCAGACTTTAAAGTAAAGGATACCGGTCTTGCTTTGCTTAATATCGCAGCCTATTACAAATCAAAATTCAATCATCTTAGACATACCGTTGCAATCACGGGAAGCGTAGGAAAAACGACAACCAAAAATATTCTTTTCTCTATGCTCTCGGGATTTTTCAAGGTTCAGAGCACGTATGCAAATTACAACAACTGCCTTGGGGTTGCACATACGATTCTCACTATGCCGAAGGATACCGAGATTCTAATCTTGGAGATGGGAATGAATCACGTCGGCGAAATAAGTCTTCTATCAAAGAATGCTAAACCAAGCATTTCGGTTATTACAAATATCGGGAATGCACACGTAGGAAATCTTGGAAGCAGAAAGTCAATTGCTCAAGCTAAGCTTGAAATTTCAGACGGAATGAATAACGGCAAGCTGATTGTTCCTCGTGACGAAGAGTTGTTAAAATCGGCGCAGAACAGACTCACATTTTCTTGTCAAAACATAGAAGCCGACTGTTTTGCAGAAATGATTGCTATAACAAAAGACTTTTCGGTTGTAAATATAAAAACAAAATCCTTTGACCTCAAAGAAAAAACAATATCTCTATCGGGAAAGCATATCGTAAATGCCATAGCTATCGGAGCTCTCATATTTGAGATACTTGGTTTAAGTCAGGAACATTTATCGAAAGCAATAGACCGAATAGGCTCGGACTGTTTGCGCGCGAGTTTTGTTAAACGGGGAAAATTCAACTTTTACGATGACACTTACAGCTCTTCCCCCGAAGCATTATTGGCGGTTTTCGACATGCTGGCATTGTATAAACCTCAGAAAATAAGCTGTGTTTTAGGTGATATGCTTGAGCTCGGTGAAAAGAGTACGGAGCTTCACCGTCAAATAGGAGAAAAATTATTTCAATACGGCTTTGACAAGCTTTTTACCTTCGGGATGTCAGCCGAACACATTGCGAACGGTGCCCTTTCCGCAGGAATGAGCAAAAACAGAATATTCAGAAACAGTAACGCATCCGCTCCCGAAATTACAGCGGCTCAGATTTGTTCAAACTGTGGCAGCGATGAAATAATACTCTGCAAGGCTTCTCACTCGGTTCATCTAGACAGAATTTATAATTTTATTGAAAAAGATTGTCGGTAGTAATGAATACGGCTAAGAAAGGCCATAAAATGATTGATAAATATTTTCCGCTTTATATTCTTTCGTTTGCATTAACATTTATCGTCACGGTTGCAATCGAAAAAAGACTGATTCCGAAGCTTATCGGAATCGCAAATCAACCAATATATACAGACGGTCCCAGCTGGCATATCAAAAAAAGCGGTACACCGACTATGGGCGGAATTGCCTTCGTGCTTGCCTCCGCCATTTCTCTTTCGGTTTCATCGATTTTCTTTTTTTCTCTTGCTTCAACCAGAGTGGCTGTATCGATAATTATTTCATTCGCCTATGCTTTAGCAAATTGTTTAATCGGCATACTCGATGATACCAAGAAGCTGAAGAAACGTCAAAACGCCGGTCTCACTCCTATGGAAAAGCTCATACTGCAATTAATATGCGCCGTACTTTTTTTGGCTTGCAGACGGATTTTTCTTGGTGACGGAACTGCCCTCTCGTTTTCATTTGGAGCTCTTGAGCTTGGATTGTTTTATTATCCGCTATCGATCTTTATTTTACTGGGAATCGTTAATTGCGCAAATCTGACGGACGGTGTTGACGGACTTGCTTCCTCTGTTGCATTTGCAATCGGAGTATCACTTTTTTACGTATCAGCGGCTTTAAATCCCGAAACATGTATCTTGTCGGCGGCAATAATAGGAATAACGGTAGGCTTTTTGATTTTCAATCTTCATCCGGCAAAAATTTTCATGGGTGACACCGGCTCACTTTTTCTCGGTGCAATAATCAGTGCTTGTGCCTTTAATCTGAACAATCCGATTCTGATAATTTTTATTGCAGGAGTGTACGTAGCGGAAGGAGTCTCTGTTGTAATTCAGGTTCTCTTTTACAAGCTGACACACAAACGCATATTTAAAATGGCACCTCTTCATCATCACCTTGAAAAATGCGGTTGGAGCGAAAATAAAATTTGCATAGCAGCAATACTTGCTACCTTTATTCTTTCGGTTCCGGCATATATCTTTTATCTGCCATGAAAAAGCTGCGGTTGCTTTTTAAGTTTGAAAAAGAGGATATAAAAAATTTTCTGATTTTTAAAAATTCCCCCTGTTGTGATATTCCCTACGTTTTATGCGTTCTTATTCTTGCCTGCTTTGGAACGCTTATGGTTTTCAGCGCAGGATACGCCTATGCATACGCAAGGTATGACGACGGATTATATTTCATAAAACGCCAGATTATCTGGCTGATACTCGGACTTCTGACCATGTATCTTGCCTCACACGTCAAACCATCGTTTTATAAGGCTATAACACCTGCACTGTATATTTTAACACTTGTTTTGCTGATTCTTGTATTGATTATAGGTTTTGTGGGAAACGGCGCCAAACGATGGATTTCTATTGGTCCACTTACGATACAACCGTCTGAAATAGCAAAAATTTCCATAATTCTGATTCTTTCGAAATATTACGCTGATTTTGAAAAAGAAGCATTAGAACAAAAAGACAAGCAAAAAATACTGTTTTACGGAACACTTTTTCCGATTTTGATAATGCTGATCCCAATCATACTCGTAATGCTGCAAAAGCATTTGTCGTGTATAATAATTCTCGGAGCCATCGGACTTTTGATGATAATCGGCGGTGGGTCTTCTCTCAGATACATATCATTCTTTTGCGGAATCGGCGCAGCAGGCGTCAGTGCCTTAGCGCTGTTTACCGATTACACGAAGGAAAGAATTACGGTCTGGCAAAATCCCGAGGCATATAAGCTAACAGGCGGTTGGCAAACCCTACAAGGACTAATGTCAATCGGCTCAGGAGGTATATTCGGTGTAGGTTTTGGAAAAAGCGTAATGAAACACTGCTACGTATCGGAGCCGGCTAACGATATGATATTTGCAATTTTATGTGAGGAGCTTGGTTTTATCGGAGCAATAGTCACTCTTATTCTTTTTGCTCTCCTCGTTTGCCGAGGATACAAAATCGCATCAAGAGCGAGTGACGTTTACTCAAGGCTTGTCGCATTCGGCATCAGCTCAAAAATTGCAATTCAGACACTTCTTAACGTAGCAGTTGTCACAAATACAATTCCGAACACCGGTATATCGCTTCCGTTTTTCAGCTACGGCGGGTCTTCGCTGATAATGATATTTTTTGAAATGGGTGTTTTACTGTCTATATCGAGATTTTCACGAATAACAAAATAACGTCAAAAGAGGATAACATGAAAATTATATTCTGTGGCGGCGGAACAGCGGGTCACGTCAGCCCTGCAATTGCTATAGCCAAATATATTCAGAAATCGTATAAAGACACTTCGATACTTTTCGTAGGCCGAGACGGCGGTGAAGAAAACCAAGCCGTATCTGACGCCGGTTTTGAACTGAAAACAATAAAAATAAACGGACTTGAACGTAAAATCAATTTAAAAAACATAAAGAACGTTTTAACTGCAATAAAAGCGTTGAAGGAAGCAAAAAAAATAATAAAAGAATTTTCCCCCGATATCGTTGTCGGAACCGGCGGTTACGTCACATGGCCGATAATACGCGCGGCAAACAAAATGAAAATACCTACGGCAATTCACGAATCAAACGCCTGTCCCGGTCTTGTAACAAAATTACTGGCTCCATCATGCGACAGAGTTTTTCTTAATACGGAGAACTCAAAATCCGAATTTAAAAGACAGGATAACATCATAATAAGCGGAAACCCGGTGAGAGAAGAATTCAAAACCGAAACCAGAGAATCTGCGAGAAAAAAACTCGGAATAAATAAAAAGGATTTTTTAATATCTTCATTCGGGGGCAGCGGAGGGGCGAAAAAAATCAACGAAGTTATAGCAGTCGTAATGCGTGAATATTCAAGAAAGCAGCGCGCAATAAAACACGTACACTCGTGCGGAAAAAAATATTTTCATACTATTCGCTCAAATCATCCCGATCTGGTGAAAGAAAGGGACGGATGCCTGATAGTTCCCTACGTCAAAGAAATGGCAACGGTAATTTGCGCATCGGATATTGTTATTTCAAGATGCGGAGCAATGACTATTTCCGAAATTTCAGCCGCAGGTACGGCATCAATTCTTATACCGTCGCCAAACGTAACCAACAATCATCAGTACAAAAATGCAAAAATGCTTTTTGATGCAGACGCCGCGCTGTTGATTGAAGAAAAAGATCTTGATCCAAAGAGGATGATCACTCTCATCGACAAGATTCGGGAAGACTTTAAAAAAAGAAAAAAACTGTCACAAAATATAAAATCGTTTTATAAGGAAAACACGGAAAAGATTATCGCCGATGAGATTTTGAAGCTGATTTAAGCTTCTGCCCTGAATTATCTTCGTTAATCAAACGACGGGAGAAAACAACGCTTTTTCTCTCGTTTTTTCTGCCTTATTTTAAACCTCATAAAATGTCAAAAATTGATAACAAAATATTAAATGTTAAAAATCTATTGCAATTAAAAGCTTTTCAATATATAATATTATATGTATAGCTTTAATTATAATATAAATGGTTAAATATATTGGGAGGTTTTAAAGATGGAATTTGATTTTGAACAGGTTTATGACAGTGGTGTAAATATAAAAGTTATCGGTATAGGCGGCGGCGGAAACAATGCTGTTAACCGAATGATTTCTACGAATATTCGCGGTGTTGAATTTGTCGCAATGAATACGGACAAGCAGGCCCTTAATACCTCTTGCGCCGCAAAAAAGCTCGTGCTTGGCGATAAAATCACAAAGGGTCTTGGAGCAGGTTCCAATCCCGAAGTCGGAAAAAGAAGCGCGGAAGAATCCATTGACGACATAAGAGATATTCTTGAAGGCGCTGATATGGTATTTATAACCGCAGGTATGGGTGGCGGAACCGGAACGGGTGCAGCTCCCGTAGTTGCAAAGGTTGCGCATGAGATGGGCATACTTACCGTAGGTATCGTCACAAAGCCCTTCTCTTTTGAGGGTATAAAGAGATACAGACAGGCCGAGGCAGGAATTGCTGAGCTTTCCAAGTACGTTGACTCTCTTATAGTTATCCCCAACGAACGTCTTAAGCAGGTTGAGGATACTCACATTACACTTGCAAATGCATTCGAAATTGCAGACGACGTTCTTCGCCGCGGTGTTCAGTCTGTTTCCGAGCTTATTAACGTTCCCGGATTCATCAACCTCGACTTTGCAGACGTAACTACGATTATGAAGAACGCAGGCTATGCTCACATGGGCGTAGGCGCGGCTAAGGGCGAGGACAAGGCTCAGCTTGCTTCTATGGCTGCAATCTCCTCTCCTCTCCTTGAGACTAGCATTGCAGGCGCTATGGGCGTACTTGTTTGCATTACCGCTTCTCAGGACATCCAGCTTGACGAGGTTAACCTTGCTTCTCAGATGATTTATGAAGAGGCTCATCCCGATGCAACGATAATTTGGGGTGCTACTCTCGATCCCACTCTTGAAGATGAGATGAGAGTTACTATAATTGCAACCGGCTTTTCTGATTCAGTAAAGAAGCTCAACGGCAAGCCGAAGGCACAGACAAACGCTGCTGAAGCTCCTGAAGCTAAAGAAAAAGAAGCAATCGCATCAATTATCGAAGAGGTTGCAAACGAAAAGTTTGTTCAGCAGCAGACCGTTGAAGAGCCCGTTGCTCAGAAGCAGGAAACGATCGTTAACACGATTCCCGCACGCGCGAATACTCAAGACTCATTCATGAACTACGATAATCTTTTCGCCAACATGAAGAAGAAAACAAAATAAAATACATAATCCTTAAAGATGCTAGCTCAAGTTATAAAAGCTTGAGTTAGCATCTTTTTGCTTTCTTGAAAATACACTTTTCCGTTGTGCGTTTTTTAAGCTCCATTTTTTATTTACATTTTTCCGTTATCGAGTTTTAACCGTTTTTTTTATTATTTATAGTCAATTTTAACGCAAAAATGGCTTTTTAAAGCCAAAATAACGGAATTGTGTAGATTTTTTATTGATTATTTTCAACATATTTATAAGGACAGATTGCGATTTTCAACACGTTTTCAACATCAGCCTCTGATTTTCCACACTCAATAACAATCCTTATTCAGTGAAACGGAAAAATATATTTTACTCAAAAAAGGCCATTTTCATCAAAAAAGGAGAATATTTACTTAACTTATCTAACTTATCGTATACCCTGCTCTTCGCAAAAACAGAACAAAAAAAGACCGCCACAGTCGCAAAAAACTAAGGCGGTCGATTTTGTTATTAATATATTATGTAAGATATAACGCCAAACACAGTTGCTGAAAGCATGAGCAATGCAAGCACACCTGCCAAAATACGAGCTTTTAAGCTTAATGTTTTCTTTTCCTGATTTTTCATTTTAATCCCCTATCATTTTTTCTGTTTTTTATTTTCATATAATTTTGCAAGCTGAGACGTTACGTTTCGACCGTTCGGATGATTTCTTACGGGTAAAAAAGTATTAATCCTGGAAAGTCCCTTCGATATACTGTTAATAGGCGAAGAGGGCTTGGTTACAAGAACTCCGAACACCTTTGACATCATCGTGTCAAGTCCGTACATTTCGGCTCCGCCGCCAGTCAAAACAACACCGTTCTCAAATATTTCGCTTACGGCATCAATCGGAATCTTTTTAATTACGTTAGCCACGGCTTCAAGAAGTATTTTCAAAGGCTGGGCAAAAACGCCGACAATATCCTCCGTAGACAAACTCATCCTAACCTTGTTTCCGGTAAGAGAGAGCGTTCCCTCTATGTCTATACTCTTGGATTCCCTGCCCTGCCAAACTGCGCCGAGTCTTTCTTTTATAGTTCTGGCAACAAGCAATGATACCGTCATATCTCCTTGCTCGAATATATACTGCTTAACAGCCTTGTCAAAGTCCTCGCCACCGATAGCCTCTCTTGCTGACAAAATGACCTCTCCTTTATGAAGCACCGCAATCTCGGTAGTTGCAGCACCAACGTTAACCGATATTGCACTGATAAGCGGCGAATAGCCAGCCCCAATCAAAGCCGCCACAGCAGGATTGACTCCGTAAGATTCCGTAACTCCTGCCGCCTGAAGCATTTTATGAACCTCAGTTTCCTGCTTCGGAATCAAATCCGATGGCAGTGCCACAACGCAACGAATCTTATCCTTTGCATCTACGGCAGATATTGCATGCTTGATAATCTCGCGAGTAAGATCCGATGAATAAAGCAGACCGTTCTTGAACGGACGGACAAGAATTCCGTCTGCCGATTCGCTGTCAGCCAATGCCGCTCTGTTTCCGACCGAGATAATTCTGCGCGTATTTTTGTCAAGAAGCGCAACAGACGGCTCTCTATACACTTCTGTCGTAACGTTGCTAAGTGTAATATTAGCATAGCCAAGATCAAGTCCGATTTTGGTTATCATGTGACGCTCCTTTCAAAAAAATTGTTGCTAATCAATTTATTATACTACATGTAACAAAAAAATTCAAGTCTATTTTCAAATTATTGAATGTTTTTAAGAATTTTGTCGTCGCAAATTTGTTCCTTCAAGGTCGTATAACGTAAAATTTCCCTATTATTTTCGACCATTTTTTGAGGTATATCACATCTTCCAACCAAAATAACCATTCGTTTTGCGCGTGTTACAGCGGTATAGAGTAAATTTCTCGTCATAAGCATGGGCGGACATCTGTACATAGGTATTATAACGACGGGATATTCGCTTCCCTGGCTTTTATGTACGGTAATGGCATAGGCTAATTCAAGCTCTTCAAGGAGATCAAAGCTATACCTTACAACTCTGTCATCAAATACTATTGTCATTTCGGATTTTGAGTTGTTAATACTATCTATAACACCAATGTCTCCATTAAAAATTCCCGTTCCGACATAGCCGTTTTTCTCCCACTCTATGTCATAATTATTTGTAGTTTGCATAACTCTGTCTCCCTCACGGAATACCGTAGAGTGACTGCTCTTCTCACGCTTGAAGTCCGATCGGGGATTCAGTTTTTCCTGAAGCTCGGCATTAAGTGCTTCAACGCCGCCAAATCCCTTTTTAGAAGGAGTTATTACCTGTATGCTTTCCTTTATATCCTTGCCGTAGGCTTTAGGCAAACGCTGCATTATCAAGGAAGCAATAGCCGACGGTATATCGCGTTCAAAATCTCTTCTTACAAAAAAGAAATCGTTATCGGTTACATTGAGTATCGGCGCTTCCCCTTTATTAATTCTGTGGGCGTTTGTTATTATCAAGCTTTCTTTTGACTGTCTGAATATTTCGGTAAGCTTTACAGTTTTTATTCTTTTACTTTCTATAAGGTCATAAAATACGTTGCCTGCTCCAACACTGGGAAGCTGATCGGAGTCACCGATCAGTATAAGACGCGATCCGCGGCGCAAAGCGCGCATAAGTGCTTCCGTCAACGCAAGATCCATCATTGACGCCTCATCAACGATTACAACGTTTTCGTCGAGCGGACACTGAGCATTTCTGCCAAACCGCACTTTAGCATCCGCGCCCTTCTCCATCTCAAGCATGCGGTGAATCGTTTTGGCATCCTCTGAGGTTGATTCACTCATTCGCTTAGCTGCGCGTCCCGTAGGTGCGGCAAGAACGCATTTCAATCCAAGGCTGTTAAAAATCGATAACAAAGCCTTTATAACCGTGGTTTTGCCTGTTCCTGGACCACCCGTCAAAATCATTATTCCGCCACTGAGGGCTTCAAAAATCGCTTTGCGTTGAAGAGTGGCATAATTTATTCCAAAACGCGTCTCAAGCTTTTCAAGAAGAATTACAATATCCTCACTATTAAATCTTATAACATGGGATTCAAGCTCAATTATTCTGTCAGCGATATATTTTTCAGCATCATACACTTCAAGCGTCATAATATACTGCTCATCTTGAGCGGTATATGAAGCGAGCTTTGAATCCCCTACGAACTGCAAAATCATTTGCATGAGGACTTCCCCGTCCATCTCAACAAGCGAGCTGAGTGCTTGTACGAGCTTTGACACAGGAAGACAAGTGTGACCGTTTGCCACGGCATTGTATGCAAGTATATATTTAGCGGCGCTCAAGATTCTTATCGGAGAAGATGCGGGAAAATCAAGAGTTTTAGCAAATGCGTCAACCTTGTCAAAGGATATAGAATAATCACCATCACAGAGTATATACGGATTTTCTTTTATAATTCCGACAGCGCCCGCGCCAAGCTTTTTATATACTCTTGTTATCTCTGCCGCCCCAAGATAATCCTTGCAAAACATCATCACACCGCGAATACCGGTCTGCTGGCGGAATGACTCTGATATTACCGCCGCTTTCTTCATGGTGATACCGGAAATATCGGTCAGCCATTCGGGATGATTTTCAATAACGTCGAAGCTTTCCGCACCGAATTTATTAACTATTTTCAAAGCGGTAACCGGGCCAATCCCCTTGACAGTACTTGAGGAAAGATATTGAAGTATTCCCTCCACCTCAACAGGAAGAGTTTTTTCATAACTTTCAAAAGCGAATTGCTTACCGAATTCCTTGTGATACGTCCAATGTCCCGTCAAAACAACGTTCTCCCCCTCAAAAGCCATCGGAATAATACCAACCACCGTTACAAGCTCGTTTTTTTCATCAACGATCTCAAGAACGGTATAATCGTTGCTCTCGTTGCGATAAACGACGTTCTCTATAGTTCCCTTTAAAGATTCAAGCTGACCGTTCATGAAAATATCCTTTCTAAAAATAATACAAATATATTATATCAAAAATAAAATAGATTTACAAGATAAAAACTAAAAGTGGCCTTCTCATTTTTTCTGAGAAAGCCACACGTTATTAATATTTACAATCTTTGGTTATAAGATTATCACAGTCTTGCGCTTTGAATTTAGACGTCCAAAGAGAAACTACTGAATCATCGGCTATTATACGAACGGAATCAAGCGTTAAGCCATCGACGTTCGTAATGTAGAGCATGTGCTCACCTCTTGCTTTAATTTGATGAGGCTTTAAATCTCTTTCATCCTTTTGCATAAACAAGTCAACGCCGCGAATGGTAACATCGGAAACAATCCCAGGCTTATCGGGAACAATTTTCGAATTAGCGAGAGAATATGCTCTGATATTTTCAAGCGTAACATTTTTTATGTATGCCCTGTCACCCTCAATACGAATCGGCCATCCGGTATCATACATTGACACTCCCGAAAAGTTAACGTCCTCAATAAACGCCTCTCCGTGACCACAATAGGACGTCATAAAATGGATTCCAGAACCAGCTCTTAAAACGGTAATGTTAGACACTCTTACGTGACGTATTCTTCCGAAACCAACTCCGACTCTAAACGCACTTGCGGAAACGGCTAAATTACAGTTTGTAACGGTAATATATTCGCAGACCTTCGGTATTTTCAATCGCTGTGATGCGCATCTGAAGGTAATAGCGTCGTCACCCGTTTCAATATTACAGTCGGAAACAGTAACGAAACGACAACAATCGATATCTATACCGTCCGTATTAAGCGCAGTTTTGCCGTTAAATATATTCAAACGGCTTACACGAACGAATTCACATCCATGGAGGAAAACACTCCAACAGGGCGCGTTTCTAATTGTCAAACCATCAACGACTATCTCGCTCGATTCAACGAAACATATAAGCTGACCCGGACGCATGATCTCAATATCCTTAACGTGCGCCGTACCAAATCTCCAACCGTATCCGCTGTTTTCGGGTGAAAGCGTGGGTTCCGCCCTATATGAATCACCGTTTCCGTCAATAGTTCCGGTTCCGGTTATGGCAACATTTTTACACTCAATAGCCATAATAAGATGCTTTGCGCGCCATTCCTCAGGCGCATATCCGTAATTCTGCTGATACGCATCGTCTGCATTATAATCATCTATATTAGCACTTGCAGTCAGAACCGCGCCGTGTTCAAGATGAAGTTCAACGTTATCCTTGAGGAAAATAGAACCGGTATAAAAGTTACCCGTAGGAATAACAACTCTTCCGCCACCGTTTTTGTTACATTCATCAATCGCCTTCTGAATAGCTTCCGTGACTAAAGTTTTTCCGTCCGCCACAGCTCCGAAATCAATTATATTATACATTTTTTTCTCCTAAAATAAAACTCGTTTACGTAAATATTAAAAGCAAAGCTCGCGAAGCTTATCCGCAATATCGCACTCTTCCCACTTTACAAAAAGCTCTTCTCTGCCCATGTGTCCGTATGCGGCAAGCTCCTTGTATATAGGTTTTCTCAAATCAAATTTCTCGATTATAGCTGCAGGACGAAGATCAACAAGCTGATTTACAGCATCCATAATCTTTTCTTCATCTGCTTTTGCCGTTCCGAAGGTATCAATCATAACCGAAACGGGCTTAGCAATACCAATCGCATAAGCTATCTGAACCTCGCACTTACTTGCAAGTCCCGCCTTAACGATATTTTTGGCAACGTAACGGGCAGCGTATGACGCGCTTCGGTCAACCTTTGTGGGATCCTTACCCGAAAATGCACCGCCTCCGTGACGGGAGTAACCGCCGTATGTATCAACTATAATCTTTCTGCCTGTAAGTCCCGTATCGCCCTGAGGACCGCCGATTACAAATCTACCGGTCGGGTTTACGTATATATTAAGCTTTCCGTCAATATATTCCTTGGGAATTACGGGGAGAATAACGTTTTCTATTATATCCTTGCGAATAGTCTGAGAATCAATTTCAGGGCTGTGCTGTGACGAAACGACGATAGTATCAACCCTCTTCGGTACTCCGTCGCTGTATTCAACGGTTACCTGTGTTTTTCCGTCGGGGCGCAGATATGAAAGCTTTCCGCTTTTTCTTACCTCGGTCAATCTCTTTGCAAGCTTATGTGCAAGAGATATCGGCAAAGGCATAAGCTCGGAGGTTTCATCACACGCATAACCGAACATAAGGCCTTGATCGCCCGCACCAGTATCGAATGAATCCGACATTTCACCATCCTTTGCCTCAAGACATTTATCTACACCCATCGCTATATCCGCGCTCTGCTCGTGTATAGAGCTGAGAACGGCGCAGGTCGTTGCATCAAAGCCGTATTTAGCCCTGTCATATCCAATCTCGCTTACCGTATCGCGAACTATTTTCTGAACGTCAATCTTTGCCTCCGTCGTAATTTCACCCATAACGGTTATAATTCCCGTTGTTGCAAACGTCTCGCACGCAACGCGGCTACTCGGGTCCTGTCTGAGTATTTCATCGAGTATGGCATCCGATATTTTATCACATATTTTGTCGGGATGTCCTTCTGTTACGGATTCAGAGGTAAACAACACTTTCTTCATTTTCTTTCTCCTTATACTTTTACAATTAAAAAACTCGAAAATCACATCAAGCGATTCCCGAGATCAAGATTAACTCATCTATCAGGAATTAGCACCTTATAAAATTACAGGTTGCCGGGCTTCACTGGGCCAGTCCCTCCGCCGCTCTTGATAAGTAATATTTAATTCAACATTATTATATCATATTACAAAAGCAAAATCAATACTTTATTGAAAAAAATTAAGCGAGCCGTATGGCTCGCTTAAAATCAAATAACTATATGCTTCGGAAGTCCGTTTTCATATTCAACGTCAACCTCGCCAATAATGAGAGGTGCAAGATAAGAAAGACCCTTTTCGGTAATTCCGTTACCCTCAGCGTTTATGTAATCGCGCGGTACTCCGCGAACTTCATTTGCGATAGTTGAAATGTCGGCACATCCAACAACAGATGAATATTCATCGCCTGCCTTACGCTCAATAGTCATCATAACGCCGGTTCTGCCGGAAACCGCTGCTTCAACAGCGCCCGCACCAACAGCAAGAGATTCGTTAATATCGGTTGCGGAAAGAATATGTCCTGCGCATCTCTGCGTAAGGCTAAGCTCCATAGAACGAACCTTGCATCCAATCTTCTCCTTAACGAACTCTTCAAGAACCTTTCCGGCACCCGAAAGGCTCTTATGACCAAATGCATCGGTTGCGCCCTTACCCTCACCGATATATTTACCGTCAGCAAGTCTTATGCCCTCGGATACGGCAACGAGAACCGCAGGATGATCTTCGAATATCTTATTGATCGATGATATAAATTCATCGGGGTCAAATGCCACCTCGGGAAGATAAACGAGATCGGGTGATATGCCGCCCGAAACCTTCGTCAGTGCTGCAGATGCAGTAAGCCAACCTGCATCACGGCCCATTATCTCAACGATGGTAACCGCCTTCATTTTGTAAACGGAAACGTCGCGAAGCACCTCTTTCATCGTAGTAGCAACAAATTTTGCAGCTGAACCGAATCCGGGGGTGTGGTCGGTTGCCACAAGGTCGTTATCAATAGTCTTTGGAACGCCGACAACCTTCATTTCGTAATCATGGTTTGCCGCATATCTCGACAGCTTCATTACGGTATCCATCGAATCGTTTCCGCCGATATAAAAGAAATATCTTATATCATATTTTTTGAATATTTCAAGAAGCTTTGCATAGGTTTCAGCGTCGGTTTCATAATCCTTAAGCTTTCTTCGGCAAGAGCCGAGTGCTGCTGCGGGAGTGGTCGTAAGAGTTCTTAATTTACCTTCGTCTGAAAAAATATCCGTAAGATCAACAAGATCCTCCTTGAGAAATCCCTCAACGCCGTTTCTCATTCCGTAAAGAGTCTTTATTACACCATCCTTTTGCGCCTTGAGAGCGCCCTTGATTACGCCTGCAAGAGTAGCGTTTATTGCCGCTGTCGGTCCGCCTGACTGACCTACAACTGCATTTCCGTATAAAATACTCATTGTTATTCTCCTAAATTTATTATTTCCTCTATATTATACCACACCTGTTTTTTAATTGCAATCCTTGAATTATAAAAATTTATCTAACATACCGAGATTAAGAGAAGCGAGAATATCTTTTAAATATTTTTCTTTGTCGAATCCGTAATCCGAAAAATAAGCGTGCTCACATAAATCTACACTGAGAACAGGCTCAATACGACGCGCTTTGCTATTTGTTGAAATTACGAAATCGGCATAGCCGCCTTTTACGTAAATCAAGATAAAACCGTATTTTTCATCCTTCCCCGCCTGAAGCAATTCATACAAAAACGAAGCTTGGCTTTTAAATCTTTTTTTTACAGCTTCCGAGAACTGATATTGCTTTCCGTAGGATGAAAAATATAATTTGTGATAAAGAATATCGAAATAAAGCTCTTCGATTTCTGCTCTGTCTTTTGTTCTTATTCTTGCAAATTCACATATTTCATTTCTACAAATCTCAGGATACATCTTTTTTAAAACGGAATACCTAAGGCATTGTTTTTTAAAATACTCCCTGTGCATATTTAAAGCTTCGCAAGATAAATATTCACTTAATCCGTCTTTCATAAAAATCTCCAAAAATAAAATTCTCTCCTACATTTTATGCGGGAGAGAATTCATTAGTTCAAGAAATGAGATCGCTTTCTTTAAACGTGTATTCACTGTTGCAGAATCGGCATATTGCAGTCAATTCACGGGGCTTGCCCTCTGCCTCCTGCTCCTCGAGCATTTTCAAAATTTCCCCATTGCCGAGAGATTTAATCTTGTCGCACATTCTCTTTCTTGAGCAATCGCATTTGTAAGAAACCTCAAGCGTATCAAAAATATCGTATGGAATGTCACGCATTGCGATATCCGCTATTGACTTGTTGTCGTGTCCGAGTTCTATGAGCTTGGATATATTTGAAAGATCGGAAGCATTTCTTTCTATGAGATTTACCGTTTCTTCATCAGGAAACGGCATGACCTGAACAAGAACACCGCCTGCAGAAAGACACGAATAGTCCTTGTCGACCAATACTCCGAGAGAAAGAAGTGTCGGAATCTGCTCGCTTGTTGCAAAATACGAAGCGATGTCCTCGGCAATTTCGCCGCTTACTATCTCGGTCGTACCAATTTGAGGTTCTTTTCCTCCCACGTCTTTAACAACAGAGAAAGTTCCCGCTCCAACCGCTGCTCCGACGTCAAGCTTTCCGTTACTCTTTTTCGGAGGATTGACAAGGGGATTTTGAATATACCCCTTAACGTTTCCGAAATAATCCGCAACCGCTATTATCTTCCCCGCTTCTCCATTACCCGAAAATGACATCGTAACCGAGTCTGTTGCCTCGGGAAGCATCGTTCCTATCATTGAGGCTGCCGTAACTGTTCTTCCGAGTGCTGCCGTTGCGGTAGGCGAGGTTTTATGCGCTTTTATCATATCGTTAACTATTTTTGTTGAATTAATGACAAGTATTCTCGCAGATCCGTCGCGAGTCATTCCTCTTAAAATGATCGACGTTTTATTTTTCATAATTACTCCTTTATACATCTCGCTGCAATATATATTCTTTCATCATCGTCGGTTGCGCTCTCGAATTCAAAGTTGCGGTATGCTCCCATAAATTCGAATCCGCAATCAAGAAGATGTTTTTTTATTGTTCTGATTGTGTACATTCTTTCTCTTTGCATCTCGTCATACCGCGCATATCTTCCGTCGGAATTTTCCTCAAAAAGTGTTATGTAAAAATCGCAAAGATGATTTTTTTTATTGTAATAGTTCTGCCATATACAAAGATTCCCAGATGCTTCCATCACGTAGCTGTTATCCGAATATACGTTTTCGAACTTATGCTTTCCGTTTATATCAAATATAAAAAGACCGTTTGGAACAAGATAATTGTGCACTAGCTTAAAACACTTATCGATTAATTTTAAATCGGTGATATGGTTTATACAATCGAGGCAAGAAACGGTAACGTCTACCGTTCCGTAAAGCTCAAAATCACACATATCCTGTGAAAGCCAAAGGATTTTATCCCCTAGACCTAAAGACTCGGCTGCGTTTTTGGCAATGTCAAGCATTTCAGCGGAATAATCAATACCCGTCATATCATATCCTCGTTTTGCAAGCTCAAGCGTCATCCTGCCCGTGCCGCAGCCAAGATCAAGAACAAGCTCCGGCTTCCCATCGGTATAGCTTTGCTCAATTACCCTTTCTATAAAATCAGCCCATGAGGAATAATCAACATCACTGTTTATTTCGTCGTAAAACGGCGCTAACAAATCATAAATCATACTACAAAAACCTCAACAGTACCTCATCCGCCAACAGTCTGTCAACCGCATATGCCCGGCGTAAAAGTTCAGGTGGAATATATTCATCATATTTATCAAAAACAGGACACTCACCGTCAGAAACAAGACTGTTGGTATCAAGCCCGTCGCGTTCAAGAATAGAACGCAAGTTTATAAGGAGATTATTCCCATTTTCATTTTTTGCTTTAAAGGTTATATAACAGCACCCTTGACTTTGAATATCGGATATTCCAAGCTCAGAGCTGTATTTCTGAAGAACTCTGCGCAAGGTTCTGAACGACCTTGTTCCAAGCCACGGAAACAGAACGTAGCTTTGACCGCCGAGAAAAACAAGCATATTCTTGTCCATTCCGGCGTTTTTCGCAACTCGGCGAGCGTTATACAGCCTTTCGTTTGCATTCTCACCGAGAAACGAGTAGTCTTTGCCGTTAAACAGAACGTCACGCATAGCAACGAGCAATCTTGTGTGTATTTCACCGCTGTCGCCCGGCCATGAAATCTCCATTTTTCCGTCAACCGCCTTTACAAACAAAAGTCTGCGCGGAACGTCGACCTCCTTGACCTCCCACACCCTTCCTGCCAGAGCAAACCTATCTCCAACCGGAGGCGGAGTAGTTATCGTTCCGATTTCTTCGCTTTCACATCTTACGGTATAATCCTCACTATCCTTAAAAACAGCGTAGAATTTAAAGGAATTTATTAATCGCTCCCCATTAAGACCTACTATAATTCCTTTTTGCTCGGTCATCTCAAGATAATCGTTGTTAATCATTGAAACAAGCAGCTCTCTGTAAACCTCCTTTGAAAGAGATGAGAGCGGCGGTAATGACAAAACCCGCTCGGCAAGCTCACGCGCGGTAAGCTCTCCGACAGATGCACTGATACTCAAGGTCTGGTGAAAAGCAAGACTAAGCGGCATCTTTTTTATCCTCGGCGGCTCAATAAAACGCTCCAAAGAATATAGCTCGATTATGGCTATCCCGCGCAAAAGCTCCCACGGAATTATTTCGGGAAGCGGCGCGTTGGGAAGCGGTGTTTCCTCACGGTAAACCATTATCATCTCAGGCGCCGCCCCTCTTCTGCCCGATCGGCCAAGGCGCTGAAGAAAGCCGGATACCGTAGTAGGCGCACCAATCTGCGCTACCCTTTCAAGCCTTCCAATATCTATACCAAGCTCCATGGTAACAGTTGCGCATGTCACCGCTTGAAGCACAGACTCATCCTTCATTTTCAGTTCAGCATCTTCTCTTAACGATGCTGAAAGATTTCCGTGATGAATAAGAAAAATATCGCTATCACCTCTTGCTCTTGATATCTGACGCAGAGTTGCGGTTACGTATTCCGTTTCCTCGCGTGAGTTTGAAAACACGAGAGCTTTTTTTCCATAAACCGCATCGTAAAGATACTCGTATCCTGGATCAAGACGCGCATATCCTCCCCTTTCGGTTTGCTCCGCCGTTGCTCGAGATGGAGAGCTGCTCTGAATCTCGTTTGGATTTTGTATATAGAAATGTTCAAGACCGAGCCGCCACTTAAGGCGTTGTTTCGGTGGCAAAGGAGCTTCGGTTGCTCTGCCGCTTCCTGAGCCTAACCAATCTGCCGCTTGCTCAATAGACCCGAGAGTTGCGCTAAGACCCACCCGCCTCGGAGAATGACCTATAATACGTGAGATTCTGGACAAAAGACACAACACCTGATTTCCTCTGTCAGAGCCTATCATAGCATGAATTTCGTCAATCACGACATACCTTAAACCTCCGAAAAGACGAGGAATATCGTTTGAACGGTTCATAACCATTGATTCAAGTGACTCGGGTGTTATCTGCAGTATTCCCTCGGGTAATTTCAAAAGATTTGATTTATGCGATGCGCCGACGTCACCGTGCCAGTGTGTTAACTTAATACCCGATAAATCAAGCAACTCTTCAAGCCTAAAAAACTGATCGTTAATCAGTGATTTCAACGGCGCAATGTATAACACGGAAACAGATTTTGCTCGTGATGCATTATCGTAAATATCCGATAAAATCGGAAAGAATGCTGCCTCGGTTTTACCCGATGCAGTGGAAGATGAAAGAAGAAGGTTTGAGTCGGTATCAAAAATTACGCGAGCTGCCTCCATCTGTATATCACGCAACTCACTCCACCCGCGGCTGTATATATATTCCTTGATAAAATCAGGGAATTTCAAAAATATTCTATCAGCCTCTGTCACCTCGCCACTCCTTTCTGCTCTGTTTTATATATCAATATCAAACAATGTTACTTTGTTATCAACTTTATCTTTCACTTCTTCGTTTTTCAAAAAGTCTTCGGATTCATTGGTTTTTGAAAATGATATATCTTTAATCAGAGTATCGAAGGAAAGATTTTTATTATCCCTCAAAATATTAAGAACCGTAAGAAAATCTCTTATAATTTCTCTTGGTGTAACCAGCTCTTCCGCTCCCGCCCTTGAGAGCGCAAGTTTTAAAAAGGACTCTATTTCGGAATCGCTGACAGGAGCGTCGGAGTATCCCTCCTTCTGCATATAAAGCTTTGTCAGGCGTCGCACGAGGGCGAGAAGCTCGTTATCCGAAAGCCTTCTCAATCTGATAATCGGAGAGGCTAAATTTTGATAACCAAGTTCGGTATATTTGGAATCGGACAATCTGCTTTTCAGCGCATCATAGCTAAAAAGTCCTCTTCTTGTATCCTCGAGAAACTGCGGCGTTCCTCCAAATATAACACCGAAATTCTTTGCTTTTCCCTGAAGAGTATCATTGAAAATCGTAAGAATTTTCTCATAATTTGATTCTCTTGAAATTCTATTCGGTATCTTATAAAGATTAACGCATTCGTCAACGAAGAGTATAAGTCCCGAATAACCGAGTTTAACCGAGAGCGAGGCAAACAGCTTTATAAAGTTATACCAATTATCACCGTCGATGACCGTACTGACTCTAAAGCCAAGCATTGAGGAAGCCTCGGTTTTGTTTGCGAATTCACCGCGCAACCAACGGATGCAAGCGCTGCTTTTTGCGGCATTGTCATTCATTAAGGCGGAATAATATTCACCGAGAACTCTTGCAAAATCGAATCCTCCGACATCTCCTTCAAGCTCCGAAAGTGCTATAAGAACACGTTTTTTCAGCTCCGCTTCAAAAGCGGACGAATCAGGCAAAATTCCATCTGTAACAATATCGGTTTTTATTTTTGTAAGATGTCTTGAAAGAATCGTCGGCAATGCATTTCCATCAGGACATGCCTTGCTAGCCAAATTACTTACAAGCTCACGGTAGGTCGCCAATCCTCCGCCGCTCACCCCCGTCAATCTACGCTCCGGAGACAAGTCCGCATCAGCGCATATAAAACCTCTCTCAAGTGCGTAACCTCTGAGCAGTTGTATTAAAAAGCTTTTACCGCTTCCATATCTTCCTATAAGAAATCTCGTAAATGAACCGCCGTCAGCAACCATATCAAGATTATCGAGCAGCGAATTAATTTCATCGGTTCTTCCTATCGCGATATATGGAGCGCCTATTCGCGGAACAACGCCTGCAGAGAGCGATGTAATTAACGTATTTAATATTCTTTTGGGTATTTTTATTTCGTTATTTTCGAAAGCCATTCTTCAACATCTTCCTTATAATCTTCTATTATATTGAATTCGCGACTGCTTCCTTCTATTATAACGTCGCCGAAATTATCCGCAAAAGCCTCGTTTATTTTTTCAACAAGAATTTCATCAAGAGTTGACGATTGCGCAGAAATCCTTTCAGCTTCATCATAGTCGAAGGAAAGTATTGCCTTTACAAATGCAATTTCGGTTTTCGATAATCCGTAGGTTAATGCACCGATACCTAAGGATAGCTCGTCAGTTTTTTCACTCTTGCGTTCATCTGTATTTTCGATTTCAACAGTCGAAGCCGAATCATTTGAAAAAGCAATATCTTCTTCAGGTACAAGTCTTGCCGTGGTTATCCAAGAGAGTCGTTCTATCTCATCAGCCCCTTCGAGTGAAAGCTCCGTAGACTGTGCGTCGTACTGTTTTTCATATTCGGGCAAGGCTGCTTTTTTACGCTCTCTTTCATGCCTTTCAAACTTGTCTGCAAAATACGAATCAATAATTTTTTTATATTTGTCGGGTAAATCCTTTACGGCAAGTCTGCTTTTTACGCCAATAAGCGCTCTAAGCTTATTTTCCGTATATCTAACTGCGGCAGTAACGCTATGACGGATGTCGTCAGCGGTTGAGAAAGGAACGTATTCGATATCAAGTCTGCATTTCACCGAATGAGTACACAGTGAATTTCTAAATGCATTTCTTGTCAAAACCGCATTCTCACTTGTATTGTTTGCAATATCTCCGTCGGACCACAGGTGCTCCAGAAGCAATTTCATAGCGCCCAAAAGGTGCTTTTCATACGCATCTCGGCTTTCACCTCCCGCATATCTTCCCTGACGCCAATCATAATCCGAAAGATATGCTATCATAGCGTCAACTCCTCTGTCGCCCATACAACGGGCATCTGCAAGGTAAAACTCCTTGAATTCAGACAGTCCTATAATCTCGAATATAAAATCCGATATTTTTTCCGTAGGACATGGCAGATTATAAATAAGACAGTAATCCTGAAGCCAAAGCGACATACAAGCATCAATATTCGGAAAATCCTTTCTGTATGCGCGCCAAATATCAATCAATATTTCAACTCCCGCCTCGGCGGGAATTTTATCCGGCAAATTAAGAATCTCATATATATAAAGCAAAACGTAAGAATAGTCGGTTTTGATATATTTTTTCCTTCTCACACAATCACGCCAATAAAAATAAAACCTCTTCTGCTCTGAATTAAATTGCGAATATTGCGGCATATAGGAATAAAAATGAACAAATTCACATTTTGAAGTTTTGAAATCATAGTACACAAGAGCCGCTTTTCTGAAATTACCGTAAAAATCGTATTTATCCTGAAAGCCGGTTACGGTAACGCTTTTAATGATCCATCTGTCATAATTATAGGTTCTGACATTACTTTCATCTTTTGAGTCAAAAACGGTAAGTCTGTTATCCTCCTTTTGTTCCTCTTTATCGCCTAAGGTATATTCAACGCTTTTGGGCGAAGAAGAAAAGGAGCTAACAATTTTTCGTTTTTTGGGGAGAAGCTTTTCAATATCCCAAAAATCATCTTTTTCTTTAGACATGCTCTCCTCCAATCATAATCCTTGTTATCAACAAATTATAACACATCATTCGTAGCTTGTCAATGAGGCAAGACGAATATACCGTCAAATTTATTAAATAAAAAGCTCTTTACTGCAAAAAAACAGCAAAGAGCTCTTGTCCTGTCATACAGACCTTGCAAAAAAAGCAATTATATTATCTTCGCGAAGAGCGCTGCAAGCCTTTTCCGCTTGATTTTCATTTTCAAAAATACCGAAAACACTTGGCCCGCTTCCGCTCATTAAAGCAGCTTCGGCACCAAGAGCATACATTTTATTTTTTATCTCATTCGCACGGGGACATATTTGAAAAACAGACCGTTCAAACACGTTAAAAAGAACATCGGAAGAAAGCTTTCCCTTTTCAATAGCATACATCAGATTTTGATATACAGACGGATCAACCGTTTTTTTAGCGCCGTCAAAATCAGAAAATTCCAAATCCAATCCCGCGTATGCCTGCGGAGTTGAGATTCGCTCGTTCGCAATAGCTACAACAACATTAAGACTTAACTTATCCGGTAACTTTGTAATAATTTCGCCCCTGCCCTCGCAAAGCGCCGTTTTGCCGTAAAGACAATACGGAACGTCGCTTCCAAGCGATGCAGCCATCTTAAAAAGAACGCGATCGGCAAAAAGCTTTCCAAAAATTTTATTCATAGCCCTAAGAGTTGCCGCGGCATCGCTTGAACCACCGGCAAGCCCCGCCGCAATCGGTATCCTCTTTTCGAGTTTGATTTCTATGTCCGCATTAATATTAGCCGTTTCAAGATATAAGGTTGCCGCTTTAACAGCAAGATTTCTTTCATCCGTCGGAAGAAACCTATTTCCCTTCAAACTTAGTTTGACGCTTCTTGTTTGCGACGGTTTATATATCACCGTCACCTCGTCAGCAAGAGATATTGAATGCATAACCGTTTTTATATCGTGATAACCGTCTTCTCTTTTAGAGATTACGTCAAGATATAAATTTATTTTCGCATAAGCCCTTTCTTTAACCGCCCTCATAAAAACTCCACAAAATCATATTATATACATTTTATCATGCGCAATTAAAAAAATCAACCTTAATTATACAGAATTTTTATTTAAAATATGAAAAATTATATAAAAAATATATTGCAAAATGTATTGACAAACGATGTTTTTTATGATAGAATGTTGTATCGGTTCGGGTTTGCAAGCCCGACGCCCCTTGCCGCAATGCATTGCGGCCTTAAAGTCCATAAGGAGGTGTTAAAGATGGAAAAGAAAATTTGTTCTTACGAAACTCTCTTCGCTGTAAGCGGCAATCTCGCTGAAGATGATTGCAAGGCTCTCGTTGAGAAGTTTGTAAATCTCATTAAGGAAAACGGAACTGACGTTGACGTTAATGAGTGGGGCAAGCGCAGATTCGCATATCCTATCAACTACGTTACAGAAGGATATTATGTTCTCGTTTCCTACAAGAGCAATGCAGACTTCCCTCAGGAGCTCGAGCGTCAGTTCGGCATTACTGAAGGCATTCTTCGCTACATGACCACAACAAAGTGCGAAAAGTCTGCTCCCAAAGCTGAGTCCGCTGAAAGCGAACCCGCTGAGGCTGTCGTTTCAGAAACGACTGAAGCATAAAATAAATTTTATGAGGCGTAATTATGGCAAGTTTTAACAAAGTCATCCTGATCGGAAATATGACAGCAGATCCCGAGCTTAAGCAGACAGCCGGCGGAGTTTCGGTTTGTAGCTTCTCAATCGCGGTCAACCGTCGTTTTGCAAAAGCAGATCAGGGTCAGCAGAACGTTGATTTCATCAACATTGTTACATGGCGTCAGCAGGCTGAATTTGTTAGCCGCTATTTCAAAAAGGGTAACCCTATTCTTATTTGCGGTCAGCTCCAAACAAGAAGCTGGAACGACAATCAAGGTCAAAAGAGATATACGACAGAGGTTGTTGCAGAGGAAGTATCTTTTGTTGCCTCTGCTGCTCAGACGGCTGCTCAAGGTATGAGCGCACCGACCCCTGCCGGAAACGGTTATACGCCTGACGCTTACGGCGCTCCTGCATTTAACAGTGCGCCCAGTGCTAATTTTGAAGAAATACCAAACGACGGAGATCTTCCTTTCTAATTGAGAGAAGGCTCGTCCTTAACCGTTAGGCTCACAACGGTTAAGAAATATAGAAAACGTGAGTCGGAAAGGTAATGGACTATTCAAATGGATAGAAACGATACTCAGCGTCCCGCTTTCCGTCCCATGCACAGAAGAAAGAAGGTTTGCATCTTCTGCCAGGACAAAGTAACGGACATTGATTACAAGGATATTGCTAAACTCAGAAAGTTTATTTCCGAGAGAGCAAAGATTCTCCCCAGACGTGTTTCCGGCACCTGCGCTCTTCACCAGAGACAGCTTACCGTAGCTGTTAAGAGAGCTCGCCAGATGGCACTTCTTCCCTACGTATCCAACTAATAACAAAAAACAACCAAAAACATTAAAGCACTCTGCAAAAACGCAGAGTGCTTTTTATATCCAATATTACCTTCAGCCACGCAACAATATAACCGTGTACCAAACGAATGCTGCAAAAATCAATTATGCACGATGAAAATCATCACTTCCGTTATATTTATATAATGCAACGTCTGTTCCGTACGGTATTTCTTTTCCGTTACCGAAATGCTGTGAAAAGTAGAAATATCCGTCACCAAGCGAAATCATTCCGGTTGAGCCGTATGGAAAAGACATTCCCCACAAAGCGCTTTTTTCGTCCTTTCGACCGATTTCGGCAAGTGTGAGAATAAAAACATCTTCATACAAAGAACGGTGCTTTTCCTTAATTACACCAATTCTCATATCTACCGCATACATCGGGAAATTTGGAAACTTTTCTTTTTTCCCGCGGTAAACTGCCATAAACATATATCCAGTATAGGGATCGTATTCCAAATTCTGTACTCCCCACGTAGTATTGCCTGTATAAACAAAATACTTACTGTCCGGAGATAAGGGCCCGTTTCTGTGCATCTTTTTCTGATTGAGCGGTGTTTCAAATTTATTCCAATCACGGATGTCGTATCTTAGAAGTATCTGATAATCGTTATCGTCACGGCTGACATCACCGTAGATTCCATAAGCGGCATATAGATATTTTTTACCGTTAATGTCTCCCGGCATCGGAGCAAAAGTCAAACCGTCAAGACCTGCACAACCGTATTTTCCGCCGCCCTCAGCATAATCCTTTATAACTTCGCTAAGATATACTGAGCTCATAACTCCGTCCTTTTCCGCATCCATATCCATGCGGTCAATTTTATCAACGTCAAATATGGCAACGTACCATCCGTCTTCAACATCTGTGCCGTCTCCAATTCGTTGAAGGATCCATTTACCTATGACGTCGTGCTTATACTCAAGAGAACCGTATACTCTTCCGTCATCTTCATTGTAGGCAATACAGCCCAAATGTCCTGCAAGTCCTTTTACGCTACCGATTATATTCCCTTCCATATCCGTTTTTACAAAAACAGTGGTGAAGGAATAATACATATATTTCCGCTTGTTATCGATAGCTATTCCCTGAACGTGTCCTGCCGTGATTCCGTCAATATGCAACTTGGGGATATACATAATAAAGCTCCTTTAAAATTAAAAATTTTTAAGCAAATATTCTTCTGCCTCACGGCACCAAAGCCCATTGTTATTTTCAACTATCTTGGCAAGGTTTTTAAATCGTGTATCGGTTTTTCCAAGCTTTTCAAAATCATCTATAGCAACAAGCGGAAGCGATATATGCGTGTATATAAGCTTTTTTCCGCCCGGAATACTCGTAAGATTTTTCGTGGTGTCAATCGCTGCGTCAATTCCGCCTATATGAGTCAGCATACATGCGGGATTCAATCTTTTTTCTGCTATCAAAGAAATGATATCTTTCATATCCTCAACCGTGCTGCCGCTTGTTCCCGCAACGTGATGTTGCTCGTAGTGCACATTATAGAAATTAAAGCTTGCGCTGAATTTTTTATCTAACGGTCCGGCAAAGAAATTAAGACATCCATCAAATGCGAGAATCGAATCACCAAGCTCAACGAGTGCGCTTACCGGTGCGTAAACAAACACGTCGTCAAAACCGCCGTTTGAGATTTCGCGAAGATATTCTGCGTCGGAACTGTTTGAATATATAAGCTCTATACCGATTTTTTTAGCGTCTTCAGGAGAAAAAATTGACTTTGCGCGGGAAAGCCTTTCCTCGTTTATATCAGTCACTACGACAAGAGATGGTTTTACTGTGCCATGAAGAGCACAGTCGATAGCCGCAAGTCCCATAGGACCGCAACCGGCAAGAATTGCAACTTTGCCGTTAGGCTTTATATTCATGCACGGAACGCCTTCGCTATCAAGATGATAGCTCGCTTTATATCCTCTAAGTACGCAGGAATTAGGCTCTATAAGTGAACCTTTGAAAAAGGCATCGCTTTCTATTTTTATGAGAAATCCATGGCTTATCATATGCTCTGAAACTATCGAATAGGTTGAAACGCCGCCGATGTTCGGAAAGCTGTATCCAATAGTTTCAAAGCCGCCGAGATAACTTAACACAGGTGGCATTATTACCTTATCGCCAACCGAGTATTCTCTCTGCCATTTTTCACCGACCTCGATAACTTCAGCACAAAATTCGTGTCCTATAATTACGGGATTTTCCGCAATGTCATCAGGAACTCTGAGATGTTTTTTTCCCTGCTTTACCGTCTTGTACGTAGACATACATACGCTATCGCAAATTACTTTTATAAGTATATCGCCGGAGCTGATTTGAGGCATCTCAAATTCCTCGAGTCTTATATCGTTTTCTCCGTAAAGTCTGACCGCTTTAGTCTTCATATTTCCTCCTTAAATTCTATTATTGCTTCCGAATAATCTTATTTTTTCACGAACCACATCTCTCATCCTTACACGAGCTTCATCAAAAATAAACGAAGGCCAGGTTGCAGGGTTGGTTATTGAATTGAGTTTTTCTTTCAATCCGGAATTCATAGCTTTTATCACATCGGAATATATATTAATTTTTGTTACACCGTGCGCGATTGCCTCTTTTATTTGTACGTCGGGCGTTCCGCTTCCGCCGTGAAGCACTAGCGGACGGTCGCATACTGCGGTTATTTCATCAAGTCTGTCTATTCGAAGCGTGGGAGTGCTTTTGTAAACTCCGTGGCTCGTTCCAATCGCTACAGCTAAAGCGTCCACATCAGTTTCTTTAACAAACCGTATTACCTCATCGGGAACGGTCAGTGTGTCTTCGGCATTTTCATTAAAAACGGTTGCCTTTTCGTTTCCAACCATTGCATTACCGACATGTCCAAGCTCGGCTTCAACCGATATACCCAAAGCGTGAGCATATTTCACAACCTCAGCCGTATTTCTTGCATTTTCTTCAAAGGAAAGCTCGGATCCGTCATACATAACCGAACTGAATCCTGCGCTGACAGCAGCCTTTATGGAATCAAGATTTGTTGCGTGGTCAAGGTGGAAGCAAACAGGTATTTTATAAAAATCCGAGCTTGCATTTATCATAGCTGCGAGCAATTCACGTCCCTTCCCCCAAAAATCTACCTCAAGCCCCATCAGCAAAGCAGGAGATCTTTCTTCCTCGCAAACATCAAGCACTGCACGCATCATTTCATAATTGCTTACATCAAAGGCAGGAATAGCATAATGCTCCTTCTTGGCGTTTTCAAGCATTTCTTTAATAGAAACTAACATAATTATCGTCCTTTCAGAATATTGACATAGTTATTTTTAGATGCTATAATCTTAACATAAAAACATTTTGAAGTCAATTCATGTTCGTAATGTTTAAAAATGAAAAAATTTTCGAACAAAGGAGCAAAAAATGATTGAAGGAAGACAAAAAGATATTCTCGACATACTTTATAGAAGCGGCAGGGTTTCTGTAAACGAACTTGCCCGCGCTTTATATGTCTCGGAAATGACCGTCCGTCGCGATCTCTCAGAAATGGAAAAAGGTGGATATTTAAAACGTTACCGAGGCGGCGCGGTACTTAAGGTGGATACGCGCGAGATGCCAATAAGTGAACGTTTTTACGTAGATGAGGACGAAAAAAAGCAACTCTGCTCACTCTGCACCGCCTATCTTCGCAATAACATAACTGTTTACATCGATAGCTCTTCCACCTGTCTTTATATCATTCCGCACCTTGCCAAATATGAAAAAATTCTATTGGTGACAAATTCGGTAAAGGCACTTCAAACAGCCTCCCCGCTCCATATTCCGTGTATTCTTTTAGGTGGTGAATATTATGAGCAGGATATGTGCCTGGTAGGTCCTTTGACAGAGCAATTTGTTGAAGAAATGAATTTTGACGTTGCATTTATGACTACGGCGGCATATTCAAAAGACGGCGTTATTTCCGATTTTGACATAAGACAAACCGCCGTGCGCAAACGAGTAATAAAAAACACAAAAGAAACGGTATTGTTATTTGAAAAAAACAAACTTGACAAAAAGCTGACATATACGCTTTGTACTAAGGATGAGGTTTCTAAAATCATTCTTCTTGATAACTGACGTAACTATCAAACAATAAAATGACATTGTTTTGATTATTCATACTTGTCCGAACTTGACAACATAAATTTCGAGTGGTATAATTATAAAAAAGATTTAAGGTCTGTGCTATGCTTCTTATAAAAAACGGATACATAAAAACAATGGCCGGAGAAGATATAAAAAACGGCTGTATACTTATAGATGATAACGGCAAAATAGCAAAACTCGGCGAGCAAATTGAGGTGCCTAGCAATGCGCAAATAATAGATGCCGAAGGCAGACTGGTTACACCGGGATGTGTTGAAGCGCACTGCCACGTCGGAATGGGCGATCTTGCAGGGGGCGATTATAACGAAACTTCAAGCGCAATTACACCGGAAATGCGCGCTATTGACGGAATCAATCCCCAGCACGAGGCGTTTGCCAATGCCTTGAGAGGCGGCGTTACCTCAGTTTGCACAGGTCCCGGCAGCGCAAACGTTATCGGCGGTACCTTTGCGGCAATAAAATGCTATGGAAAGCGCGTTGACGATATGATAATAAAGGACCCCATCGCAATGAAATGCGCTTTTGGAGAAAATCCGAAGAGGATTCACGGGCAAAACGGCAAAGCACCAAAAACGAGAATGGGCACCGCAGCTCTGCTCCGCGAATTTCTCTACAAGGCAAAAAAATATTACGAGGATAAAAATTCAGACACACCACCCGCATTTGATTTTAAACTTGAAGCTATGATTCCCGTTATGGCACGCGAAATACCGCTCAAGGCGCACGCGCACAAAGCAAACGATATTTTCACTTCGATAAGGATAGCAAAGGAATTCGGACTCAAATTGACTCTTGACCATTGCACAGACGGTGCTCTTATAGCAGACGAGCTTGCAAAGGAAGGATACCCCGCTTTTGTCGGCCCTACAATGGGAGGAATATCAAAATACGAGCTTCTTAACAAGAGCTTCGATACACCCGCAAGGCTCCGCGAGGCAGGTGTCGATATCGCCATAATAACCGATGCCGGCGTTATACAGATACAGTATCTGCCCCTCGTTGCAGGAATGGCTGCAAGGTCCGGACTTCCGATTGATGAGGCATGGAAAGCAATCACGATCAACGCGGCAAATCTTACCGGAATCGGTGACCGAGTCGGAAGCCTTGAATTCGGAAAGGATGGCGACCTTGTAATTTGGCAAGCCGATCCGCTTCGTGAAATCGGCGCCGAGTCACATATGACGATTATTGACGGCAAGGTTGTTTACAGAGCCGAACAAAATTAGTGTATAACGTTGAAAAGCACTACAAAAACCAAAGCAAGTCATAACCACCGGCCGTGCCGGTGGCTTGCGATAGCCCCCTTAGGGCGTAACACCGGCTCGGTGAGCCTATAGGCTCGTCGAAAAGTCTGCCAACCGCGCAGATTTCACCGGCTTACCCCTAAAGGTGTTGTTTTATTTGCCTTCTTTTGTCGGCTCACCCGTAAACGGGTCTATATATTCTTTTATGCTCAGTTGCTCCGCTTCTTTATCTTCGTGTAATTGATTCCTTATGTACTCCGCAATAGCCTTTTTATTGCGCCCTACTGTATCTACGTAAAACCCTCTGCACCAAAAATGGCGGTTCCCGTATTTATACTTTAAGTTCGCATATTTTTCGAAGATCATCAGGCTGCTTTTTCCTTTAAGATAACCCATTATTTGAGAAATACTATACTTGAGCGGTACTGATATGAGCATATGGATATGGTCTTTGCATGCTTCTGCTCCGAGTATCTCTATTTGCTTGTACTCGCATAGCTTCCTAAGCATTTTTCCTATATCCGCTTTTATCTTCCCATATATTACTTGCCTCCTATATTTTGGAGCAAAAACTATATGGTACTTGCAATTCCATTTTGTTTGTGCTAAACTATCTGTGTCAAGTTTCACGACTTGATTCCTCCTTTGGTTTTGTAGTTTTGGTTGGCAGACCATACCTATTCTACCAAAGGAGGATATTTTTGTCTACGCATAGCTAAAGCTTTTTGGAACCACCAGCCGGACTGGTGGTTTTCGAACGAAGCCTTTTTATAAAGTCTTCGTTATACAAAAGCGCTGCAGAAAACGATACGTTTTCTGCAGCGCTTTTTATCCATTGCGATAGCAATGGTATATCATCACGCTTTTGCGTGTATATCATTCGCTTTGACGAGCATATCTCGCCAAGGCGAGTAAATCATCAGCCGTAGGCTGTATACTATTTCGCAATGATGATATGCAAACTTGAAC